>JAIBAJ010000047.1 GCA_019695265.1 Bacteroidia bacterium
CTTCAATGATTCTTAAATTTGCGTTCAACATTAGGATTATAAGATTGGTTTTGTTGGTCGTACTCCAAAATTATATCTTATAGTCCTTTGTTTTTATTAGTTTTTCCTTAACTTAATGACATTGGGCAGAGGGGGCCCGCCAAATGACAAAAAGAAAACAAATAAACCTATAGGAAACGGCTTGATTGATGGTTTGGATTACCTGAAAATGGGCTAATTAACCTTTTCTTAACTTAATAAAAACTATTCCCTAACCGAGCCGCAATGATAGCGTGACAAGCAGATTGGATTTTTGCCGAAAATTAGACTAAATGAAAAAACTTGTATGCGGTTTATTTCTGGCTCTGACACTTTCCATTCAGGCCTTCGCACAAACCACGGTGCCAATTAGCGGCGATATTACCTCGGACGCTACGTGGACCAACGATAACATTTACCAATTGAATGGTTTTTGTTATGTAAAAGATGGTGTAACCCTGACTATTCAGCCGGGAACCATTGTAAAAGGTGATAAAGTTACAAAAGGCACCTTGATAGTGGAGCGTGGCGGCAAGTTGATTGCTGATGGAACTGCTACACAGCCTATTGTTTTTACGTCGGGAGAGGCTGCCGGATCGCGTAATTATGGCGATTGGGGTGGAATTATCCTTTGCGGAAAAGCTACTGTTAATTTGCCCGGAGGTGAAGGTATTGTTGAAGGTGGAACCAATGCCAGTTACGGCGGGGGAACAACTCCAAACGATGATGATAATTCGGGGATTTTGAGGTATGTACGCATTGAGTTTCCTGGAATTCCATTTCAACCTAACCAAGAGATTAATGGTTTAACCTGCGCCGGTGTTGGTCGCGGAACAACCTTGGATTATATTATTGTTGCCTATTCGGGCGATGATTCGTATGAGTTTTTTGGAGGAACGGTAAATGCCAAACACTTGGTTTCGTTCCGTGCTTGGGATGATGATTTTGATACTGATAATGGTTTTAGCGGTCGTTTACAGTTTGGAGTTTCCTTGCGTGACCCATCCATTGCCGACCAAAGTGGTTCGAATGGTTTTGAAAGTGATAACGACGGACAAGGTTCAACGGCTACACCGGTAACCAAACCTGTGTTTTCAAATTTTAGTGTTTATGGTCCGCAGGTGGATGCCGGAACAACTATTAATTCCTTGTTTAAACGTGCTGCTCATTTGTGCAGGAATACTCAATTGAATGTTTTTAATTCGGTTTTTGCCGGTTTCCCTGTAGGATTGTTGGTTGATGGCAGTTTGGCGGAAACCAATGCTACCAACAATGACTTGCAATATCAAAACAATGTGATTGCCGGATGTGCAACTAATTTAGCAGTGAATTCGGGAAGTACCTTTGATATTGCATCCTGGTTTAATACATCTGCATTTGGTAATACTACCTTAACAAATAACAGTGATTTATTGGTAGCTGATCCGTTTAATCTGTCTAACCCGGATTTCACTTTGCAAAGTGGTTCCCCATTGTCATCCGGAGCTTCTTTTTCAAATGCAAGTTTGCAAGGTGGTTTTTTTGAAAATGTATCCTATAAAGGAGCATTTGGAAACAGTGATTGGACATCTTGCTGGGTAAACTGGGATCCGCAAAATACTGCTTACAATGGAGCAGTAAACTATGCTTTTTCAACTCAGTTAAGTCCGGCAGGCAATCAAACGATTTGTGCCGGTAACAGTCTTACCTTAAATGCCCCAAGTGGTAACTACAGTTATGCATGGAGCAATGGTGGAAACGGAGCAACAATAAGTGTAAATAGCGGAGGCGATTATTTTGCATCTATTACCGATAATACAACCGGATGTACTCTTGGGTCAGATACGGTTTCAGTAGCAGTTAGCACACCTGTAGCTACTATTAGCCCAAGCAACGATACTACCATTTGCCAAGGACAATCCATTACCTTGAATGCAAATGCCGGTACTGCCTATTCCTGGTCAACCGGTGCTACCACCCAAAGCATTACCTTGAATGCAACAGGTTTGGTAACTGTAACCGTAACGGATGCCAACGGATGTACGGCTACTTCCAATGCCTTACAGGTAACAGTTGAAAATTTACCACATGCCAACTTTGTGGCCCAGGCCAACCAATTAAGTTTAACTTTTACCAATACCTCAACCGGAAACAATACCTATACCTGGGATTTTGGCAATGGCCAAACCTCCACATTGGAAGATGTTCCGGCACTAACTTACACCGGTGATGGTTCCTATACTATTTCTTTGATTGCAACCAATCAATGCGGATCTGATACACTGGAGCAAACCGTTTATTTAAGCAGTTCGGCCATTACGGTGAGTGGTTCAGTTACTACAGATAGCACCTGGCATAATTCAGCAGTGGTTTTGTTAAGCGGTTTTGTATACGTGAAAGATGGGGTTACCTTAACCATTGAAAAGGGTACCGTTATTAAAGGTGAAGAATCGACCAAGGCTACCTTAATCATTGAACGTGGTGGCAAATTGATTGCCAATGGAACCAAAAACCAACCGATTGTATTTACTTCCAATGCCGATCCGGGAAGTCGTAACTACGGCGACTGGGGTGGAATTATCCTTTGCGGAAAAGCTCCGGTAAACTTGCCCGGCGGAGAAGGTATTGTTGAAGGAGGAACCAATGCCAGCTTTGGTGGAAATGATATTACCGATAACTCAGGTGTTTTGAATTATGTACGTATTGAATTTCCGGGTATTCCTTTTCAGCCTAACCAAGAGATTAATGGCTTAACCTGTGCCGGTGTTGGAAATGGAACCATCTTAAATAATATTCAAGTTTCATTTTCCGGAGACGATTCATACGAATGGTTTGGAGGGGGAGTTAATGCCAAACATTTGATTGCTTTCCGTGGTTGGGACGATGATTTTGACACCGACAACGGTTACAGTGGAAAATTACAATTTGGAGTATCGTTGAGAGATCCAAACGTGGCTGACCAAAGCGGATCCAATGGATTGGAAAGCGATAACGATGGTCAGGGAACTGCTGCTACTCCGGCAACCAACCCTACTTTTAGCAACTTTAGTATTTATGGTCCACAGGTGGATGCAACAACCACTATAAACTCCTTGTACAAACGTGCGGCTCATTTACGCAGAAACACCCAAACCGATGTGTTTAATTCCAATTTTGCAGGTTTCCCTGTTGGATTGCTGGTAGATGGAAGTGCAACTGAAACAAATGCAACCAATAATGATTTATTGTATCGTAACAACATCATTTCCGGTTGTGCAACTAATTTGGCAGTAGCCAGTGGAAGCGCCTGGGATATTAGTTCCTGGTTTAATACAAGCGGATTTTCTAACTCCTTATTGACCACCAACTCCGAATTGATGGTAAACGATCCATTTAACTTAACGAACCCTGATTTTATTCCTCAAACAGGTTCTCCTTTGTTGTCCGGTTCAGATTTTACCAATTCCTCTTTGCAAGGTGCGGCCATTGAACAAGTTAACTACCGTGGAGCATTTGGTTCAGAAGACTGGACTGATTGCTGGGCCAATTGGGATCCTCAAAACACTGCCTATTCCGGTACTATTTTCTTGCCGGGTGCCGTTTCCGATTTCAGCAATACTACTACCGGTTTAACTGCTAATTTTACCAATGCCTCAACCAATGGCGTTAGTTATTTGTGGGATTTTGGAGTAGCCGGAACTAACAATGATATTTCAACCGATGCTAACCCTAGCTTTACCTATACTACTTCCGGAATTTATACCGTGAGTTTAACTGCCTACAGTCCTTGCGGCGATTCAACTATCACCAAACAAATCAGTGTTACGGTAGGTATTAACGAAAGACCGGTAAACATTGCTAATGCAAGACTTTATCCTAACCCTAACGATGGTTCTGATTTATACTTAGACATGACCACTTTAGAGAAAGGTTTAACCGAGGTAAGGTTGTTGGATTTAAGCGGAAAACTGGTAAATACCTTGTTTTCAGGGAAATTGTCTTCAGGAAGCCATGGTTTAAATTTCAATTTGAATGGTGTTGGACAAGGTTTGTATTTCGTACAAATTGTTTCCAATGGTTCCGTGAAAACTTTGAAGTTACTTGTGAAATAAAACAGTTCGAATTTTTGAGTTAGGTTAACTTAGGCTGCTTCAGCAATGAAGCAGCCTTTTTTGTGTTTCTTCCCTTATAGTACCAATGTTATTGGAGAAATAATCTAAAACTTAGTTGAGAATTACAGAGTTGTAATCGGTATAATTCTTATCAAATCTTCGTATCAGGAAGGGCTCGCCCACTTATCTTTGCCACTAATCCACGATGGAATTCATGCAGTTGTTTAAGTTTGGTGGGGCTTCGGTAAAAGATGCACCCGGTGTTAGAAACCTAGGAAGAATTGTCCAAGACTTTTCATCCAGGCCATTGATTGTTGTGGTTTCGGCCATGGGAAAAACCACCAATGCTCTGGAAAAGGTTGCCCAGGCTTTTTTTTATAAAAATGGTGACCCACAGGCCATTTTAGAACAAATTAAACAAGATCATTTGGCAATTGTCAAGGATTTATTTCCACTTGGAAATGAACCTGTTTATGCCGAGCTGGAGGAATGTTTTGCTGCTGTTGCCTGGAATTTGGAAGATGAACCCATCAAGGAATATGATTTTGAGTACGATCAAATTGTTTCTTTAGGTGAGTTGGTGTCTACTAAAATTGTGGCGGCATATTTAAATCAGCAAGGAATTGTTGCTGAATGGTTGGATGCCAGGGATTTTATCAAAACCGATGATACCTGGCGTGAAGGAAGAATCGATTGGAAGGGTACCCAGGAAGCTATTGATTCCGGCTTGAAGCCCAAAATTAACGGAAATCCCAATTTTGTTGGCGTTGTGCAAGGTTTTATTGGTGTAACTTCGGAGAATTACACCATTACCTTGGGCAGGGAAGGTTCTGACTATACCGCTTCCATTTTCGCATATTGCTTGAATGCTTCCGGAGTAACCATCTGGAAAGATGTTCCCGGAGTGTTGAATGCCGATCCCAAGTATTTCTCCGGCACGGTGATGCTAAACCAAATTTCGTTCGAAGATGCCATTGAATTGGCTTATTACGGCGCCGGGGTAATACATCCAAAAACTATTCAGCCCATTCGGAACAAGAATATTCCTTTGTTTGTAAAGTCCTTCATTCATCCCGAAAATGCCGGAACGGTCATCAATGCAGAGCAGAATCCATTGCCGGTTCCTTCCTTTATTTCCAAGCCCAATCAGGTGTTGATTGCCATTACAAGCCGAGATTTTTCTTTTATCATGGAAGATCACCTGGCCGAGATTTTTCACTTGTTTGCCGAGCGCGGTTTGAAGATAAATTTCATGCAAAATTCGGCTGTAAGTTTCTCGGTTTGCGTTTCGTGGGACGAGTATAAACTACCCGGTTTGTTGGCCGAGCTGGAGAAAACCTATAACATTACAGTTCGGGAAGGAGTGGAGTTGTTGACCATACGTTATTACAATCAAAGCACCTTAAATCGGCTGTTGGCGGGCAAAGTTCAACTGTTGGAGAGCAAGGCCGGCGAAACCATTCAAATTGTAAGCGTTCCACAGACTTAGAGAAGAGCAATTGCCTTTTATTTTATTAGTAAGGATACTTTGGCGGGCCCCCTCCGCCCAAAAAGTATTATGCCAACTTCCAGCTAAATTGCAATGGGCGTTCGGGTCACGCTTTCGGCTGTAGTCCTCGCAGCACTTGGCTAGCGCCGCGTGCTCCTGTGGGCTACTTGCCTCAATCGTTGCCCGGGGTGCAAATTCGTACGGCCTACCATTTTCTGAACCTTATACCAATTTTAATTTATAAATAGTCCAAAGGCAATTTATAAATTTAGATTGGTAAGTACCGAGGATACAGAATGTTAGGCCAATTTTTTCAAATAAAATTAATACATGAAATTGGACTAAACATAATGTCCATTCAGTATTAGTAGCTACATTAGAGTTCATGGAATAGTTATTGAAATAGTCAATGAAACCGACAGGAATAAAAAAAGGCTCACGATGAGGTGAGCCTTGAAAGAAGGTATTAGGTGCAATAAGGTGGGAGACTATCCCATTTTGTTTTTTGCTTCGATGCTCAGTGTAGCATGAGGCACAATACGCAAACGTTCTTTGGAGATCAATTTACCTGTTTCTCGGCAAATGCCATAGGTTTTGTTTTGAATTCGAACCAGGGCTGCTTGCAGGTTGGCGATGAATTTTTGTTGACGCACGGCCAATTGGTTAATTTCTTCCCGGCTCATCACCTCTGAACCGTCTTCCAAAAGTTTGAAGGTTGGAGACGTGTCATCAGTTCCGTGATCATCGCGGTGGGAAATTTGATCTCGAAGTAATTCCAAATCCTTTTGAGCATCATCCAGTTTTTTGAGGATAATTTCTTTGAATTCTTCTAATTCTTCATCAGAGTAGCGAACTTTTTCGGTAGAATTTTCTGCCATTTGCGGTTAATTTAAGCTGGATTTTTTAAGAGAGACTAGGGTTTTGGTTTCTTCATCAATTTCAACTTGAACAGCATCGGAGTCGCTTAGGTTTGGGAGTACGTCGAAACTATCGGCTAAAATTTCAGTGCAAATATATTGTAAATTGTTTTTGACCGCAGGAGTTACTGCATCATGGTGCATTATGCTTACATTAATTCGGTCGGTTACTTCCAATCCGCTGTCTTTACGAAGGTTTTGAATTCGGTTAACTAGTTCACGTGCAATGCCTTCGTTGCGTAATTCTTCCGAAATGGTAATGTCGAGAGCAACAGTTACTTTGCCTTCAGAGGCTACCAACCAGCCCGGAATATCTTCGGAAGAAATTTCCACATCGCTGATATCGATGCTTATGGAAGTGGAATCCAGTTGGATAGGCATGGTTCCTGATAGTTCCAATTCGGCTATTTGGGCTTGGTCAAATCCGGTAATTGCTGCCGCGATGGCTTTCATATGTTGTCCATATTTAGGGCCTAGTTTTTTGAAGTCGGGCTTAATACGCTTTTTGATAATTCCGGCATCTTTTAGGTATTCCAATTCTTTGATGTTTACTTCGGCCAAAATCAGTTCTTTTACCAATTCCAATTGATCCTGGAAATGTTGATCCAGTACCGGAACCATAATTCGTTGAAGTGGTTGACGAACTCGGATGTTTTGCTTTTTTCGAAGCGACAAAATCATGCTGGTTACCTGTTGTGCCAGTTCCATTCGTTCTTCTAAATCAGAATCAATGAAATTGGATTCGGCAGGAGTCCAATAGCTAAGGTGAACAGAACTAAACAATTGGTTGTTGTTTGAAGCAGTGGATTGGTTAAGGTTATTGTACATCCAATCGGCGAAGAATGGGGCAACAGGACTCATTAACCTGCTAATGGTGGTTAAGCATTCAAAAAGGGTTTCATAAGCTGCTTGTTTATCCCGGTTCATTTCACCTTTCCAAAAGCGCCTTCTCGACAGACGTACGTACCAATTACTAAGATGACGGTCAACAAATTCTTCAATGGCCCTAGTAGCTTTGGTTGGTTCATAATCGGCATAATAGCTATCAACATCAGTAATCAGGCTATGCAATTTGGAAATGATCCAACGATCCAGCACCGGACGTTCAGAAAGAGGTACCAGGTTGTTTGGCACAAATTGGAATTGATCGATATTGGCGTAAATAGCGAAGAAGGAATAGGTGTTGTAAAGGGTTCCGAACAATTTGCGTTGTACTTCTCCAATTCCTTCAATATCGAATTTTAGGTTTTCCCAAGGAGCAGCATTGGAAATCATGTACCAACGGGTGGCATCGGGTCCGTATTTACCAAGGGTTTCGAAAGGGTCAATCGCATTTCCCAGGCGTTTACTCATTTTGTTTCCGTTCTTATCTAGAACTAAGCCATTGGAAACCACGTTTTTGAAGGCCACTTTGCCAAACACCATAACAGCGATGGCATGCATGGTAAAGAACCAACCACGGGTTTGGTCAACACCTTCTGCAATGAAATCGGCCGGATAGGCTTTTCCACTATCGATTAATTCTTTGTTTTCGAATGGATAATGCCATTGGGCGTATGGCATGGAGCCGGAATCGAACCATACATCGATGAGGTCTAATTCTCGTTTCATGGGTTTTCCGGTTGGCGAAACCAGTACTACTTCGTCGATAAAAGGGCGGTGTAGGTCGTTCAGGTCCGGATTGGTGATTCCTAATGATTGGTTGGCTTTAGCAATTTCGGATTTTAGTTGTTCTACAGAACCGATGCATATTTCTTCGCTACCGTCTTCTGAGCGCCAAATAGGAAGAGGAATTCCCCAGTAGCGGCTGCGACTCAAGTTCCAGTCAACCAGGTTTTCGAGCCAGTTTCCGAAGCGACCGGTTCCTGTACTTTCCGGTTTCCAGTTGATGGTTTTGTTTAATTCAATTAGTTTGTCTTTGGCTGCTGTGGTGCGCACAAACCAGGAATCCAGGGGATAGTACAAAACCGGTTTGTCGGTTCTCCAGCAATGCGGATAGGTATGTTCGTATTTTTCCTTTTTGAATAGTTTTCCATCCAATTGTAGCTTAATGGCTATTCGTTCATCCACGCTGAGGTATTCGTTGGTTCGGGTAACAATTTGTTTTACCAGTTTATTAAATTCCGAATCTTCAGGAAGGTTTTGAAGGCGTTTTACTTCGGCAGCTTTTTCATCGGCATGGAGGTAATCTTCTTTTACGTATTCGTTGGGGAAGTCGCTTACTTCGCTAACAAATTTTCCCCGTTTATCGACTAGTGTAAGCGAACCTATACCATTGGCTTTAGCCACCCTGAAGTCGTCGGCGCCGAAGCTGGGTGCAATGTGAACGATTCCGGTACCGTCTTCGGTAGTAACGAAATCGCCGATAATTACTTTGAAAGCATCGCCTGATTCAGGTTGACAATAGGGTAGTAATTGTTCGTATTGAATTCCTGCCAAGTCATTGCCTTTGAAGCTGTTTACCACTGCGAAAGGGATGTTTTTATCGCCTTCTTTATAGTCATCAAAGGCCAAGCCGGCATTTTTTTCCGGGAAATATTTACCCATTAAATCTTTGGCCAGAATAACGGTTACCGCCTGTCCGGTATAAGGACTAAAGGTTTTAACTGCAACATAATCAATGTCTTTTCCAACGGCTAAAGCGGTATTGGAAGGCAAAGTCCAGGGGGTGGTAGTCCAAGCTAGAAAGTAAGCAGTATTTTCAAAAGGGATGGAAGAGGTTTCTATCTTCACTTTAAACATTGCCACAGCAGTTAAATCCTTCACCATTTTATAGGTTCCGGGTTGGTTCAGTTCGTGGGAAGAGAGACCGGTTCCGGCGGCTGGGGAATAGGGTTGAATGGTATAGCCTTTATACAGCATGTTTTTGCTGTAGAGTTGTTGCAGCAGCCACCAAACCGATTCGATATAGTTGTTTTCGTAGGTGATATAAGGATGTTCCAGGTCGACCCAATAGCCCATTTTCTTGGTAAGGTCGTCCCAGATATCGGTATATTTCATTACTTCTTTTCGGCAGGCAGCATTGTATTCTTCAACGGTGATTGATTTTCCAATGTCCTCTTTGGTGATGCCCAGGGCTTTTTCTACGCCCAATTCAATGGGTAAACCGTGGGTGTCCCATCCTGCTTTACGTTCAACGCGGAAGCCTTTAAGTGTTTTATAGCGGCAAAAAATATCCTTGATGGTGCGAGCCATTACGTGGTGGATACCCGGCATACCATTGGCGGAGGGGGGGCCTTCGAAAAACACAAAAGGTTTATCGGCTGGGCGATTTTCGATGCTTTGTTTAAAGGTATTTTCCTTGTTCCATTTTTCCGACACTTGTTTAGCGATTTCGGGCAGGTTTAAGGATTTATATTCAGGATACAACATGGTTGCTGGATGGATTTTTTAAAAGGGCTGCAAAGATAAGAAAAGGGAGAGTAAGGCTGGAATTAACTCCAAACAAAAAAAGCCTTCCCTGTTTCAGAGAAGGCTTGAGCCAAGGTCTTGGGAAGGAAAAGTTTAAGCTTCAGCGAAAGGTTTCACTGAAACGAAAGACTTATCGTCTTTACGGCGACGGAATTCAACGATACCGTCAACCAAAGCGAACAAGGTATGGTCTTTACCAATTCCTACGTTTTCGCCCGGATGGTGTTTAGTACCACGTTGGCGAACGATAATGTTACCAGCGATAGCAGCTTGACCACCCATGATTTTAACGCCTAGGCGTTTGCTATGTGATTCGCGTCCGTTCTTGGAACTACCGACGCCTTTCTTGTGTGCCATTTCCTATTGTAATGTTTTGTTGGTTTGTAACTTATTATTCAGCCACTTCAGCTTTAGCTGCTTTTTTCTCGCCTTTAACGTTGATAGCGTTAATTTGAATTTGAGTAAAAGATTGACGGTGGCCATTTGATTTTTGGTAGCCTTTACGACGTTTTTTCTTGAAAACGATAACTTTATCGCCTTTCAAGTGAGACAAAACGGTAGCAGATACTTTTGCACCTTCAATGCTTGGACTTCCTAAAGTCACTTTGCCATTATCATCGGCTAATAATACATTGCCGAATTCAACTTTCTTTCCAGCTTCCTCTGTAAGGCGGTGTACATAAAGCTTTTGGTCCTTCTGAACTTTAAATTGCTGTCCGGCGATTTCTACGATTGCGTACATTGTGTTGAATTTACCCCCATTTTTGGGGACGGCAAAAGTAATAAAAATTTATTCGTAAAAAATATTTTTTCAACAAAAATTTCAACCTTGGCAAAATTAGTTATAGTTCCAACGCCCATAGGCAATTTAGAAGATATCACCATTAGGGCTTTGAACAGCCTTAAATCATGCGATGTTGTATTTGCGGAAGACACGCGAACGAGCGGAAATTTGCTTCGACATTTTGAAATACAGAAAAAAATGGTGGCCTTTCATTTGAACAATGAGCATAAAGTTTTGCAACAAGCTATTGATACTATTCAAAGTGTGGAGCTTGCTGCCTTAGTTAGTGATGCCGGCACTCCCGGTATTAGCGATCCCGGTTTTTTGCTTATTCGGGAATGTATAAAACAAGGCATACCGGTAGAAACACTTCCAGGCCCAACGGCCTTTGTGCCGGCTTTGGTTAATTCCGGATTGCCCTGTGATCGTTTTTATTTTGAAGGGTTTTTACCGCATAAGAAAGGAAGAGAAACCCGTTTGAAGTTTATTTCCCAACTGGAAGTTAGCTGTGTGCTATATGAATCTCCATTTCGTTTGGTTAAATTGCTGGAAGAACTCATTAAACACTGTGGTGCCGAGCGGCCTGTTTGTGTAAGTCGTGAACTGACCAAATTGCATGAAGAAAATTTTAGAGGTAGTTTGGTTCAGGCCTTAACTCATTTTCAAGCCAAAGCGGTGAAGGGTGAAATTGTAGTTGTTTTAGGTGTTTAAAGCAGGAATTCTGAAAAATGGGCTTTTGCCTTTTTTAATTGAATATAAAATAGTTGACTGCTAAACGTGCTCCTATTCCTGTTTAGGGGTTTATTTTACTGATTGGGAAAGCCATTTTACCGGATTCGGATTCCAATACCAGGGAATAAAAACCTGCCGGCAATTCGGAGATGTCTACTTTTTCATTCCAAACTTGTCCGGAAATTAAAGTTTGACCGTGAAGAGATATGACCCGGTAATTAAGTAGTGTATTGGATTGGTTAGACTTAATGGATACAACTCCTTGGGTTGGGTTAGGGAAAACTTTCCAATCGGGGTTTTCCAAGATGGGATAACCTACCGGAATTTCGTTAACCACGGTAATGCTCACCATTTGGTCTTCGGTTTTGTTGAGGTAATTGGAGTTGTCGCAAGTGATATTGATACAGCCTGAATTGTCTTTAACCATCAGGCAAATGTTGTAATATCCGGGAGCAGAATAGGTATGAGTTGGAGTTGCAGCGATATCGGAGGTACCATCGCCCCAATACCAGCGGTAGAAGTTAGTGGATGGCAAGGCGTCGGTAATGGCAAACCAATTGTGTGGAGTTGTAGAATCAGCAATAATGGTGATATTGGAAGGACAAACGGTATCGGCATTGTAGGTGCTCATAAAATTACCATAGGAATAAGTTGAAGAGAAGGCCGTGCTGGTAATGGTAGTATCGAGCGTGTTGGTAGTGGTGTTAATAATAGAAAGTTTGTTATTAATTCCATGACAAACATAGAGTTGGGAGCCATCGGGTGTGACATTGAGTCCGGTTGGGGTGCTGGAAACCCCGATTCGGGCCAGAATGCTGTAGTTGGAAGTATTAATAACGGTAACAGTATCATTGGCCACTTCGGATACATAGAGTTTGGATCCATCGGGGTGAACGGTGATACCGCGGGGAAAGTCGCTGGTAGGAGCAAGGTTTATGGTGGAGATTATGCTGTTGTTTTGAGTATTAATTACTTTCACTTCAGCAGCAGCTTCGCAGCTAACGAAAGCGCGGGTTCCTGCCGGATTTAGAGCGATATAGGAAGGAGAGTTGGAGCAAGCGATGGTAGTAGCAACCGTATTAGTAGCTGTATTAATTACATACACCTGATTATCGGAGCCGTGCGGTACGAAAAGTTTTTGTCCGTCGGGAGTGATTGCAATGCCTTTGGGGTCACTGCCAACGGAGATAGTTGAGGTAACGGTTAGGGAAGAGGTATTTACTTCGTATACAGAATTGGTGTAGGGAGAAGTAACATAAGCCTTGGACCCATCGGGGCTAACAACTACAGCATTAGGTGATGTGGCAATGGTTACAGCGCCGATAACCTGGTTGGTGATTGCATTAATTACTTGCAGTTTACCGGCTGTTTGGTCGACCGAATATACCCTGGTACCATCGGGGCTAACGGCAATAGCGGATTGCACCCCGGAACCGTTGATTAAAATTGAATTTAGAATAACTTGGGAAGGAATATCGACTACCACCACCGCGCCGCCCCGGGAAAGGTAAGCTAGTTGGGCAGGAGCAAGGAAAGAAAAGGACAGGAAGACTAGTGTGTAGAAGATGGATTTCATTGAATTGGGTTTAGGATGCAATGGTAAAAAAATCTAAAAAATATGGAGTTAGGAAATGAAAAATTTCTGAAAATTTAAAGTAAGCTTAAGGTGGCAAAAGGAGGATGGATGGACGAAGCAGGGTTGATTGGTTTTGCACCCTCGGGTAGGGATAGAAGTGGATAGCCCACAGGACCCCAACGGCGTTAGCCTAGGGGGACGAGGACTAGGAACGAATAGCCCGACCCGAACACCCGAATGCAGCTATGGGTTAAACTTGCAGGAAGATAGGAAGGGTGGAGGGGACCCGCCAAATAATACCGAATGGACATTATGTTTAGTCCAATTTTATGTATTTATTTTCTTAGAAAAATTGGCCTAACATACTGTATCCTCGGCACTTACCAATCTAAATTTTTAAAAGCCTTCGGACTATTTAAAAATTAAAATTGGTAAAAGAAAAAAAGTATAGAAAAGTAAGAAATCAGGTAGATGGAAGAAGATCGGCCCAACACTTTTTTCACTCAAGGGTATGAAAATTAAATATGCGGTGTAACTTTGCAGTTCTTTAAAGAGAACCATGTCTACACCAATCGACTTTTTACCGATCTTATTTCAATTTATTGCGGCCATTGGATTTGTTGTTCTAACCATAGGTGCGACTCATTTATTGGGGCCAAAGCGCAAGACGGAAGTGAAGAATGAAGTATTTGAATGCGGGATAGAATCGGTAGGAGATGCGAGGGCGCCATTTAGTATCAAGTATTTTTTGGTAGCCATTTTATTTGTGTTATTTGACGTAGAGGTTATATTTATGTATCCTTGGGCGGCGAATTTCAAGGCATTGGGTGTTCAGGGATTGGTAGAAATGTTTATGTTCATGGCTTTGTTGCTATTGGGCTTTTTCTACATCCTAAAGAAAGGAGCATTAAAGTGGGAATAACATTCAGAAAGTAGAGTCAATATCCTAACAGGAAAGAACTAAAAACAACGTATGGGTGCTGAAAATATAAATCAAACATTACCTTCCGGGATAAAGCTGGTTAGCGGTCCGGATGGAATTGAAGGTCCTGGTTTTTTCGCTACTAACCTGGATAAGGTAGTAGGAATGGCCAGAAAGAATTCTATATGGCCATTGCCATTTGCTACATCCTGTTGTGGGATTGAGTTTATGGCCACGATGGGAGCGCATTACGACTTAGGCCGGTTTGGTTCGGAGCGATTGAGTTTTTCGCCACGTCAGGCTGATTTGTTGATGGTAATGGGAACGATAGCCAAGAAGATGGCTCCGATTTTGCGTCAGGTTTATGAGCAAATGGCCGAGCCAAGGTGGGTAATAGCAGTAGGAGCTTGTGCATCGAGCGGAGGAATTTTTGATACATACAGTGTTTTGCAAGGGATAGACCGAGTGATTCCGGTGGATGTTTATGTGCCGGGTTGTCCGCCACGTCCGGAGCAAATAATAGATGGTGTATTAAAAATACAACAATTGGTAGAAAGCGAGTCACTTAGCAGAAGGGAGTCGCCGGAGTACAAAGCCAGATTAGCCCAATACGGCATTGAATAATTAGAAAAGACAATACATGAGCCTCAGTACCGAAATCGTTGGACAAAAGTTATCCGAGAAATTTGGAGATGCTATTGTAAGTGACGAACAGCAAGCAGACTTCCACATTTGGACGGTTAAGCGAGAAAAGATTTTTGACATTATTCAGTATCTTTATGAAGATTCGGAATTGCAATTTCAGTTTTTGACGACCTTATGCGGAATTCATTATCCGGACAATGCGCCGGACAAAACCATGTGTGTGATGTATCAATTGCACAATTTGCCTGGGAATCATCGCATTCGATTAAAAGTATATTTTTCAGAAAATGACAAGGTAATGCCGACCATTACCCCAATATTCAGGACAGCCAACTGGATGGAGAGAGAGGCCTTCGACTTTTATGGCGTAGTTTTCAAAGGACATCCGAACCTGAAAAAGATTTTGAACATGGAGGATCAGGAGTTTTTTCCGATGTTGAAGTATTTTCCTTTGGAGGATCCGACCCGTGACGACAAGGACGACACCATGTTTGGCCGAAAAATGTTTAACGCATAAATTATAATCGCATTCTCAATCCAACAACCCACCGATGAGCAAGGCAGTTACTGAAATACTGAAGGAAGAGAAAGTTTACTCCACCCTTAATTTAGGTCCAACCCACCCTGCTACCCATGGTATATTTCAAAACGTTCTGAAAATGGATGGTGAAATTATTATGGATAGTGAGGCCACCATAGGATACATACACCGTGCATTTGAAAAAATTGCCGAGCGCAGACCGTATTATCAAATTACCACACTTACCGACCGATTAAACTATTGTTCATCGCCGATTAACAACATGGGATGGGAGATGACGGTGGAGAAGTTGCTAGGAGTAGAGATTCCGAAGCGGGTAGATTATATGCGGATTGTGGTAATGGAAATGGCCAGGTTGGCGGATCATATTGTTTGTAATACTGTAATTGGTGTAGATACCGGAGCCTTATCAGGTTTTGTGTATATGTTTCAGTGGAGGGAGAAGATTTATGAGTTTTACGAAGAAATTTGTGGTGCCAGGTTAACCACTAATATTGGACGTATTGGAGGGTTTGAGCGGGATTTTTCGTCTAAGACCTGGAGTCAGGTAGAGGAATTATTGAATGAATTTCCCAAGGTTTTAAAGGAGTTTGAAGGATTGTTATTGCGAAACCGAATTTTTATGGATAGGACCAAAGGTGCGGGTCCTATTGCTGCGGATTTAGCATTGAATTATGGCTTTACGGGTCCCAACTTACGTGCTGCAGGAGTTGATTATGATGTAAGGGTGATGAATCCATACTCCAGTTATCAGGATTTTGACTTTATTGTACCGGTTGGAACCAAGGGAGACACGTATGATCGATTTTTGGTTAGGCAGGAAGAAATGTGGCAAAGTTTGTCGATTATTAAACAGGCCTATCAAAAATTACAAAGCATGCCGGCCGGTCCTCACCATGCGGATGTTCCGGAATTTTATTTGCCGCCGAAAGAGGATGTTTACAACAACATGGAAGCCTTGATTTACCATTTCAAAGTGATAATGGGAGAATTGGAGGTTCCGAAAGGCGAGGTTTACCATAGTGTGGAAGGGGCCAATGGAGAATTGGGCTTTTACCTGATAAGCGATGGTGGCCGCAGTCCGTTTCGTTTGCATTTCCGCAGGCCCTGCTTTATTTACTATCAGGGATATGCTGATATGATAAAAGGCTCTATGCTTTCTGACGCCATTCTGACCCTATCGAGCATGAATGTGATTGCCGGGGAGTTGGATGCTTAAATCCTTTCCTACCGATGGAAACCACCTTCACCCCTAAACCCTTACCCATTGTTAAGGGACATTGGCTATTTAAAAATGCCTTGGAGCTGAAGGAAGGTATGATTGAGTTTTATGAAAAGTATACCCAGGAAGTTGGGGATATTTTCTATGTAGATACGCTCAAGGAGCAAATGATCATATTGGCACATCCGGATTATGCCAAGCATGTATTACAAGACAATAACAAGAATTACAAAAAGAGTTTTGCTTACGATGTATTAAAACTCTTTTTAGGAAACGGATTGCTCACCTCGGAAGGAGATTTTTGGTTGAAGCAGCGTCGATTGGCCCAACCTGCGTTTCATAGGGAGAAGCTGCAGAAATTAGCCGAGAATATTTTATCGGCCACCCGTGATTTTGAGGGCAGGATGGAAGAAAGGGCGGCCATTGGAAAGCCATTTAACCTGGCACATGAATTAAATGCCTTGGCTTTGGATATTGTTTCCAGAGCATTGTTTACTTCCGATATTTCGGGAAACATGGACAAGGTAAGGAAGAGCATGGATGTAGCCAATGAATTTGCCATAGGTAAAATATTTGAACTTATTCCATGGCCTTTGTGGGTGCCACTGGCATCGCATCTTCGTTTTCAGAAAGCATGCAGCGAATTGGATGGGGTAGTGTTGGGGATTATTAATGAGCGGCGGAAAAATCCCGGACAATATCATGATTTGCTTTCTATGTTGATGGAAACCAAGGATGAAGATACCGGAGAAACCATGACGGATACCCAACTAAGGGATGAAGCCATGACTATATTCTTGGCAGGACATGAAACAACGGCTATCGCATTGACCTGGTTTTTTTACTTGATGAGTCAACACCGGGAGGTTGCAGAAAAGATAAGGCAGGAAGTAAAAGAAGTATGTGGGGATCAGGAATTGCAAACCGGGCAGATACACCAATTGAAGTACATTCGAATGGCGATTGATGAAAGCTTGAGGATGTATCCACCGGCCTGGATAATTGGCAGAAAAACCTTATCGGAGGATGTAATTGGAGGCTATCGTATACCAAAGGACGCCAATGTGATTGTGTTGCCGTATGAATTGCATCGTCACCCCGACTTTTGGGACAAGCCGGAAGAGTATAATCCGGAGCGTTTTGCACCCGAGAAGGTAAAAGAGATGCATAAGTTTGCCTATTTCCCATTTGGAGGAGGTCCAAGGCAGTGTATAGGAAATAATTTTGCATTGATGGAAATGCAAATCATTATTTCATCCATGTTACGAAAATTTGAGTTTATTCCAACCTCATCGAAGTTGCCTGAAAAAGAACAATTGGTAACTTTACGAATGAAAGATGGATTGGAAGTTACCGTAAAAAAAATCTAAAGAATGAAAACAGCATTTACTGAACAAGTAGGAATCCAATTTCCGGTTATTATGGCGCCCATGTTTTTGGTTTCCAACGAAGCCATGGTTCTTTCAGCGATGGAGGAAGGAATAATGGGAACATTTCCGACCTTAAATTACCGAAATGAAGGAGAGTTGGAAAAAGTACTGGACCGATGTAATGCTGCCAAAGCTGCCGGTTTGCCCGGAAATTACGGAGTGAATCTTATTGTACAAAAGACCAATCCGTTGTTTGATAAACATTTGCGTATTTGTGTAGAGAAGAAAGTTCCCTTTTATATTACTTCCTTGGGAAGTCCAAAAGTGGTTATTGAAGAAGCCAAAAAGTACGGAGCCAAGGTATATTGCGATGTGACCAACATAGAGCATGCCCGGAAATGTGCAGATTTGGGTGCCGATGGGTTTATAGCGGTGGGTCAGGGAGCAGGCGGACATGCCGGGCCTTATCCATTGCAGTTGCTTGTTCCATCCTTACGCAAGGAGTTCCCGAATATTCCGGTGGTTTCGGCAGGAGGGGTTTCATCTGGTGCAGGAGTTTTGTCGATGATTTCGTTAGGAGCTTCCGGGGTTTCGATTGGAACCCATTTTATTGCTACAAAAGAGGCTGGCGTAAATGAAGCCTATAAAAATGCTATTGTTGATGCTAAGATGGGCGACATTGTGATGACAACTAAAATCTCGGGTACGCCTTGTGCTATCATCAACACGCCATATGCTCAAAAAATTGGCTATAAGCAAAATTGGTTAGAAAGAGCCTTAAGTACGAATTCACGTACCAAAAAATATTTTAAAATGCTGGTTCAATTAAGGGGAATGCAGAAATTGGAACAATCAATTAAACCGGCTAATTATCAAACTTTGTGGTGCGCCGGACAAAGCGTAGAGTTGATTAACCGGGTTGAAACTGTAAAAGAGGTTATTCAATCGTACAAATTAGAGTTTCAACAAGCTTATGAAACCTTAAAAAAGCAAGTTGAGTAAGTGTTTAATTAACACTTTTACGTAATTTAGATTTTTTCTTTCCTTATTCTTCCGTAATATTGCCGTCAAATCTGGAAAATATGTCCTCCGAAAAATCCAATGTAACCATAATCGATGATGACTTTATTTATGTTAAAGTCTTAAGTGAAAGGTTAAGTCAAAACAGCAAGATCAAAGTTGCTCAATATGCTAGTGGAGAAGACTTTTTAGCTAATATTGATTTAGCAGTTCCTAAAATTCTGATTACCGATTATTATTTGAATTCTCAGAATGTAAATGCCATCAATGGATCGGAGTTGGTAAAACGTATCCGTTCGTTGTATCCCGGAATGGCTGTTATTGTTCTTTCCGGACGTGCAGATTTAAGTTCAGCCAGTAAAACTCAAAGTTTATTTGATGCATTGGAAATCAATCCAAGTGGAGTTCAAAAGCTTTTGGATGATGGTGCTTTTTTCTATGTAATGAAAGACCGCAATGCACCAAATAAAATTTATGAAATTGTTGACGTTTTGGTTAGAAAGGTGTTTGGCAACTAATTCGAAAACTAACTAAGGTAGGAAGCCATGAAATCCTATCTATTTCCCTTTGGTTTATTTGTTTTTTGCAGTCTTTTGCTAGGAAAGACCTTCGATTCGTATGCCCAGGTTTTTTCCTATTCGGAGCAGGGTACCCCATCGAATGTATCGGTGAGAACCGGGGCAGACCAAACCTGGCTCTATATTCCTTATTTAAAGGGTAAGAAAGTTGGATTGGTTGTAAATCCAACTTCGGTTATTGGACAAACCCATTTGGTTGACACCCTGTTGCAATTGGGTGTAAAAGTTGTAAAAGTTTTTGGCCCTGAACATGGCTTCAGAGGCAATGCGGATGCAGGAGAAAAAGTAAAAACAGGAATAGATCAAAAGACCTCCTTGCCGGTAATTTCCTTGTATGGTAAAAACAAAAAGCCAAGTGCCGAACAGTTAAGCGATTTGGATGTAGTGGTGTTTGATATTCAGGATGTTGGTTGTAGGTTTTACACCTATATCTCCACCTTAACCTATGTGATGGAGGCCTGTGCCGTTAATGGAAAGGAATTGCTGATTTTAGACAGACCCAATCCGAATGGACATTTTGTGGATGGTCCAATTTTAGAAGAAAAATTTAAATCTTTTGTTGGATTACATCCTGTTCCTATTGTACATGGTTGTACCATTGGTGAATATGCAAAAATGGTTGTTGGCGAAAACTGGATAGAATCGGCAGCAAAGTTGAAGATGAAAATTATTCCGGTTCAGGGTTGGAATCACCGGCAGTTTTATTCTTTGCCGGTTAAGCCTTCGCCGAATTTGCCCAATATGAATGCCATTTGGCTGTATCCTTCCTTGTGTTTATTTGAAGGAACGGTGGTAAGTGTTGGCAGAGGAACTGAATTCCCTTTTCAGGTGATGGGTTATCCGGGAATGCCGGAGGGCAACTATAAGTTTACCCCCAAAAGCGTGGAAGGGGCTAAGAATCCACCTTATCTTGACACCCTTTGCACCGGATTTCGATTGGATGATTTTTCGGAAAATTATGTCCGTGATCTCAAGCAGATTTACCTGTTTTGGCTCACCCAAACCTATGCTACTTACCATGATAAGGAACATTTCTTTACTTCCTATTTTAATACCCTGGCAGGAACAGACCAATTGAAAAAGCAGGTAATGGAAGGTAAAACCGAAGAAGAAATTAGGCAATCGTGGCAAGTTGGATTAAGTTCATACAAAGCCAAACGAAAAAAGTATTTGCTTTACACCGATTTTGAATGATGCGCATTTACACCTATTGTTTTCTGGTTATTATTAATCTGTTTGCCATCCTGTTGGAAGCAAAGGCCGATGTGGGTCAAACCTATGATTTGAAAATCAAGCGCGAGAACCTGCTTAAATCAGGACAAGATTCATTGGGGATTAAGCTGGAGAAATTGGATAATGAATTGATTGTTAGCTATGAAGAAACCATTCGCCGGTTTGAAGAAAATGAAAAAGCTTTAGAAAACAATCAAAGTAAACTGGTGTTGTTGGGGCTGAGCGGATTGTTTTTTTCCATGCTTTTGCTGTTTGTTGTTTGGATATTGAACGAAAGACTGAATACGCTTTCAGGAAAGTCGCAGAAACTTACGTATACCTTACGAGAGGTGCTTGTTTCGCTGCTATACCAGGGTTTGCCCTCAAAGGATAGCTTGGCACATAGCCGTGGTGTACATTTTATCATCTTTATTTGCATGATAGGCATGTTGGTTTCCATGGTAGGTTATTTGGTGAAATTAATTTAGGGTCTGCCCAAAAAGTCAATCACAAAGTTTCGTTTGTTTTTTAAAATTCTAAGTATGCGGGCCCCCTTCCGCCTTGCTGTCTTTTTGCAAATTTCAAACAACCTGCATGGGCGTTCGGGTCACGCTATCGGCTGTAGTCCTCGGCCCACTTGGCTAGCGCCGCGTGCGCCTGTGGGCTACTTGCCTCTATCGTTGCCCGAGGCGCCACCTCATCGTGTAGTTGATAAACCATCCTGTTATGGTTTCTAGGGTCAGCTGAAAACCACTCCATCGATTCGTTTTAAACCATTTAATACCGAATGGACATTTTGTTTAGTCCAATTTTATGTATAGATTTTATTTGAAAAAATTTGCCTAACATTCTGTATCCTCGGTACTTACCAATCTAAATTTATATAAGCCTTCGGACTATTTAAAAATTAAAATTGGTATAACATTGGTATTACTAGCTCTCGGTGTTGAAAAATTATGAGTTATGCTTGGCATTCATCCTTAATTCAGCTATAGGTTTGTATACGATTACATGGAAAGGATAGATTTTCAAGATACGGCGACTGCATTCAGCCATCTTACCGATAAAGACTTGGTTCGCTCCAAACAATTGTTTTCCTTATTTGGCCAAAAATGGCTGTTGACAGTAGGAAAACCCCTTTTAAACTTCTCCTTGGTTGCCGGATTGCCGGTAAAAGGAATTATAAGGGCCACCATTTTTAAGCAGTTTTGTGGGGGTGAGTTTATTGAAGATTGTATGGAGACAATTCAGCGATTGGGGAAACGCAATGTTAAGTCGATATTGGATTATTCGGTGGAGGGGAAGGAGACGGAGGATGATTTTAGGCGAAATGCAGAGGAAATAATTGCCACCGTGAAGAAGGCAAAGGGAAATCCAAACATTCCTTTTTGTGTGTTTAAAGTAACAGGAGTTGCACGTTTTTCATTGTTGGAAGAAGCTAATTCCGGGGAAAAACTTAGGGATGTTGCTAAGGCAGAGCTGGAAATGGTGAAGCATAGAATAGAAAACATTTGCCATGCAGCTTTTGAGGCCGGGGTGCCTATTTTAATTGATGCCGAGGAAACTTGGATTCAGAATACCATTGATTATTTGGCTGAAGAGATGATGGTTTTGTTTAATAAGGAAAAGCATATTGTTTTTAATACGGTACAACTCTATCGGCACAGCAGGTTGGAATACATGCAAGGTTTGTATGAAAGATCGTTGGAGAAAGGATTTAAACCCGGGTTGAAGTTGGTGCGTGGTGCTTATATGGAAAAGGAAAGGGAAAGGGCGCAAAAGATGGGATATCCATCGCCGATTAATGCAAATAAGCAGCAGACCGATCAAGAGTTTAATCAGGCTTTGGATTTTTGTTTAAAGCATCATCCGCATTTTGCTATTTGTGCCGGTACACATAACGAGGAGAGCAGTTTGCATTTGGTGAATTTAATGCATCATTATGGATTGTCGGCTAACGATAAGCATGTATGGTTTAGCCAATTGTTGGGAATGAGTGATAATATCAGCTATAACCTGGCATCGGCGGGATACAATGTAACCAAATATGTGCCGTATGGTCCGGTGGAAGAGGTAATGCCTTATTTAATGCGCAGGGCAGAAGAAAACACCTCTATTGAAGGTCAAACCGGAAGAGAGTTGAAACTAATTGAGAAGGAATTAGACAGAAGGAAAGGAAAATAATTGGTTTTTTGGTGGGATAGATTTTCTTTTTTCAATACCTGAAAAGGTTAAAGTAATAATAACCCAAATTGTCAATAGAAATTTTAAACTTCAATTCGAGGCAAGTGTAGGTAAGTTAGTTCAATTGTCTTGTTCTACCTAGCTTTCCGCTTATTCCATTTTGTATAGCTACGGCTTTGCACCTCGGGCAACGATAGAGGCAAGTAACCCACAGGCCCACGCGGCGCTAGCCAAGTGGGCCGAGGATTACAGCCGAAAGCGTGACCCGAACGCCTTTTGCCAAAGCTTCGGAGTTTGCACCTTGCCAGTTAGGCGGAGGGGGCCCGCCAAATTATACCGAATGTACATTATGTTTAGTCCAATTTTAGGTATTAATTTTTATTGAGAAAATTGGCCTAACATTCTGTATACTCGGCATTTATACTGAATGGACAAAATGTATAGTCCAATTTTATACTTAAGTTTACTTGAAAAAATCGGACTAACACCGATTGCAAATCTGTAATAGTCCAATTAGGCTAAGCCATAATTGGACTAAACATCATATGCATCGGCATTTACCAATGTTGCAAATGCCGAGGATAAAAATAAATGATTCCAGGAGGCCTAAGCGAACTGGAAACATATTATTTTTCCTCTCGGTATAATTCTCAAAATAGTTTTGGACTATTTTTCAAATAACAGTGGTATAACATTTTGTATCCTCGGTACTTACCAATCTAAATTTATAAAAGCCTTCGGACTATTTATAAATTAAAATTGGTATAATTAGTGGTATTCAAAAAAAAACGGACACCCTTCTTGCAGGATGTCCGTTTCCGGATTGAGTAAGCTCCTTACTCTTTGATAATTTTCAGGTCTTTTCTTAAATCGCCTTCCTGAACCGAAAGCAAGTAAAAACCTTGAGGTAATTCATTGCCAATTTGCAATTCGCCTTGGGCTTTCTCTTGGTGGAAAACGATGCGTCCGGTCATATCTCTAACCCATACTTCGGCAGTGTTATCCAACTCCAACACTAAGTTGCCACGGAATGGATTTGGATATGCGCGGAAGTTCAGTTCTTCGGTTTCTATAGCATCTTCTTCCAAACGGAAAATGGCAGGGGTTGTAACCACACAGGTATCACCATAAGGTCCAATTCCTCCATTCATTTCAACTTTCACGGTAACATTGTAAGCAGTTCCTGGAGAAAGCGGAGACAAGGCGTGAACATAGGTCATGCGGAAGGTATTGGAATTGTTGGTGCTAATCCAGGTTTGGTCGTATCCGCCCGGACCAAAAACACGGAAATGGTATTTAGTGGTACCAACAACACCGTTGCAGGTTAGTTTTGAATTTAACTGGGTTAATACTGTATCGCAGTAGATAGCAGATAGTTTGGTTTTGAAATTAGCCATTACAGCACAAGTGGTTCCGAAGTCGGATGTTCCGGCATCGGTAACGGCAGCAATACGAACGTTGTAGGTGGCTCCGTTGGTAATTCCGGTGAAGTTTCTGAAGCGGAAATAAGCCAATGAACTGCCTGTATTGATTACTTGAGAATAACCCAAGGTAGTATTGGTTAATTCAACATTATAAGAAAGTGCTCCTGCAACCGGTGTAATTAATATACTGGAGTTTGGAGAGGTTACAATTCGTCCGCACTGACTTGGTCTCAACGAGGTAGTTTGCACCGGTGGAGTTGTTACATCGCATGAAGCTCCGTACGAACCAATTCCGCCGTTCATAATTACTGCTACTTCCACCTGATAAGTGGTAGATGCTCTTAGTGTAGCTAGGTCATTTACCCAACTCATTTTAAAGGTATTGGAGTTGGTAGGAGTTACATAGGTTTGGTCGTATCCGAATGGGCCGGTAACGTGGTAGCTATAAAAGGTAGTTCCGACTACACTATTGCAAGAAAGAGAACGGGCCAGGATATCGATGGTAGTACCACAAGAGGCAGCCGAAAGGGTAGTTCTGAAATCTACATTGATGGTACAAGGGCTACCGTATGCTGTATTTCCATCCGGTGTAATGGCAGAAACTCTTACGGTATAGGCGGTTCCGTTTTTCAAACCGGTGAAGGCATTTAAGCGGAAGGAATTTACTGCTGTGCCTGTGTTGTAAACCTGAGAGTAAGACAAAGTGGTATTGCTTATTTCAACATTATAGGAAGTTGCACCGGCTATGGTAGCATAAACAATTCCTGAATTGGGTGAGGTAATGGTTGCCCCGCAGAAGGAAGGTACTAAGTTGGTAGTTGGACCGGCAGGTGTAGTAACAGTGCAGATGCTGCCATAGGGTCCCCAAACACCGCCTGTTTTAACCGATACTTCCACATTGTAGGTTGTAGAAAGAGTAACCGATGGGCTAACCTGGCTTAAGCTGAATGAATTGGTATTGCTACCGGCAGCATAGGTTCCGGTAAATCCGGTACCATCGGTTACACGGTACCTGTAATCTTGAGCCCCGGAAACTGAAGTAGCATAAAGGGTAGTTGAAAGCGAAGGAATGGTTATACCGCAGGATGCAACTTCAAGTGAAGTAGTAGCACAACCTTCGTCAATTTGACCATCGCAATCATCATCGATGGAGTTTCCGCAAATTTCGGTACGGCCTGGATTTACTTCAGAATCACTGTCGTTGCAATCGCCGGATGTTGCGGTTAATTCTGGCCACAGGTAATAGCTATCGCCCGGTTTTTCGCATTGTGTAACCGAAGAGCCGGTTTCGGCATATCCATCATTATCATTGTCTAGGTACCAAATTGAATTTGGGTTAATTTGATCATAGGTGTCGTCACAATCTTCATTGTTGATGGAGTACCCATCCGGTAGGCTACAAGCCTGGATGGAAGAAGATGC
The DNA here is from genome assembly GCA_019695265.1 of Bacteroidia bacterium. Lineage (NCBI taxonomy): Bacteria > Pseudomonadati > Bacteroidota > Bacteroidia > Bacteroidia bacterium. Next base: position 25,538 of record JAIBAJ010000047.1, read on the forward strand.
ATCACCGTAGCCATCGCCATCACTATCTAAATAGTAAGTGGTTAATAAACCATCGTCGGTATTTCCATCGCAATTGTTATCGATACCGTCGCAAATTTCGGTAGCACCCGGATTAATAACATCGTTGTTATCGTCGCAGTCTTCGTTGTTAACTGAATAGCCAACGGGCAAGGTGCAGGCCTGGGTAGAGGAAAGGGCATCGCCATAACCGTCACCATCGTTGTCGCGGTAATAGGTAGTTAACAAGCCTTCGTCGGTATCGCCATCGCAATCGTTGTCGATGCCATCGCAAATTTCGGTAGCGGCAGGATTAACTACATCGTTGTTATCGTCACAATCTTCGTTGTTTACTGAATAACCAAATGGCAAGCTGCAAGCCTGGGTAGAGGAAAGGGCATCGCCATAACCGTCACCATCGTTGTCGCGGTAATAGGTGGTTAACAAGCCTTCGTCGGTATCGCCATCGCAATCGTTGTCGATACCATCGCAAATTTCGGTAGCGGCAGGATTAATTACGTCGCTGTTATCGTCACAATCTTCGTTGTTTACTGAATAACCAAATGGCAAGCTGCAGGCTTGGGTAGAGGAAAGGGCATCGCCATAACCGTCACCATCATTGTCGCGATAGTAGGTGGTTAGCAAGCCTTCGTCGGTATCCCCATCGCAGTCGTTGTCGATGCCATCGCAAATTTCGGTTGCTCCCGGATTAATGGCTGCATTGGCATCATCGCAATCGCCGGAGGTAGATACAAGTGATCCGGCAAGGAAATAGCCGACCGGTTGGGTGTTTTGGGAAAGGGTAGAGCCATCGCTGTAGCCATCTTCATCGGCATCTTTGTACCAGGTGTAGTTCGGGTAGGCCACCTGAATGGTACAAGCTGATCCATAATTGCTCCAAATAGAACCCTGACTAAAAGCCACTTTTACAGTATAGGTAGTACCATTTATGATACCGGTAAAATCGCTGAGGCGGAAGGTATTGGAATTGGTTTCAAATACTTGAGAATAACTTAAACCAACATTGGTTAACTGAAAACGATAGCTTTCTGCATTAGTACCTGCAGCTGAGGTAATAACTTGTCCGGCAGAGGTTACAGATGAATTGCAATCATCCGGAATTAAAGAAACAGTAGAGTTAATAGGAATAGCAACAGTAATGTTACAAGCATTGCCATAACTTCCCCAAATTCCGCCAACCATAGCTGCAACCTGCACAGAATAAGTACGTCCGTTTAAAACTCCGGGTACAAAACTCATTCTGAAAACAGGAGAGTTGGTAGAAG
>JAIBAJ010000048.1 GCA_019695265.1 Bacteroidia bacterium
CAGCAAAATTTGGCATGAAGGTAAGCTATAAATTTCAAGTGTTAATACCCTAGCTTGGTAATTTACCTACTTTATTTTAAATTTTTGGATGTTGCGGGCCCCCTTCCGCCCAATAAGGAAATTGCATATCTCAGGAATTACGAAAGGGGCGTTCGGGTCACGCTATCGGCTGTAGTCCTCGTCCCCCTAGGCTAACGCCGTCGGGGTCCTGTGGGCTACTTGCCTCTATCGTTGCCCGAAGGTGCAAGCCCGAGCAGTTTTATTTCAACAAAACTATTTTCACGGCCTAAGCTTCCTGCCTGTTACCTCTGAACCAACTACACAAAACGAGGTAAAAAATCATCAAAACCGGGCGCTTTGCCTCTGCGTCCATTTTAATCCCTAATTTTGAGAAATTTTGCCATGAAACGATTTAACACCAATCAGGTTAAGTTCAATTTTGAAGTAATTCCGGCTCAAGCATCCCATACCTCTAAGCAAAACCTGGTAAAGCGGGTTCACCAAGGTGATTTGGAAGGGTTTATTGTAAAAGGAGTATTCAGTCCTGACGAAGTAGAATCGTTTAAAAAATTAACCGCTGAAATTCCGGCCGATCGTTTCTTAAAAACCAATACAGGAACCATTTTGCCCGATCCTTTTGCTACCATCAGCGACCTGGACGAAAGGGCCAGGAACTACGTTGAAAAAAATAAAGCATTCCAAACGTTTGGATTTGAACGATTTCATGCTGCCTTGCAAAATGCCATGGAACTCGTTGCCGGAGATTATCGGGTTCAAGTTCCTGCTACGGTGTTGGACAATTATCCGGCAGTGGCAGCAACCGTTAGGCATTTTTACCCCGGAATGGGTGGTTTGTATGTGCATTGCGGATACTTGTTTCAAGAGCAATCGCCCAAATATTATCAAGCCGTGGAACCCATGAAGAAGGAAGGACAACTTAGCTTTTTTGTGGTTATTCAGCAACCGGAGCAAGGTGGTGAACTTACCTTGTACGACATGGTTTGGGAAAATGTGAATGCCAAAGATTTTCCGGAAAACAATGAATTTGTGCTGGATCGGGACGGAAATCGCATCTATTTAACCGAGGTGAATCAGGTTAAATACAATCCACAACCGGGCGACATGCTTATTTTTTATGGAGGCCGAATTTGGCATCGGGTTGAACCTATTGTTGGTGCACTGCCCCGGATCACCTTTGGAGGGTTTATTAATTTCTCCGAAGACGATCAAACCATGTTTTATTGGTCGTAAAGGGCTTTGAAATAGTTCCGAATTTTGGTTTCGGTAAGTTCATAATTAAAAATATACATCTGATTTTCAGCCTTTTCGTGGGGTGGCAGGTGATGTAGTTTAGCGTTTTCGGTGAAGAAATGACTTTGGTCGACTTGGAAAATTTGCCCTATTTGATCGGTTTGTTTAACGAATTTAAAAAATTCAGAGCCTTGGGGACAAATTCGCATAACGATATTATCTCGTTCAAAATTTCCATTGTTGGGTTCCGAACTGTGTATCATTCGAGTATCGTATATCAGGGCTTGTCCGGGCTTTAAATGAAATCCCTTGCCATAGGTATCCAGCAAGGTTCGGTAATCGTCGAGAGGCCATTTCCAATTCAGAAAGGTGAGGTTAAGTTTTGGTACCAGGCGATGTCCGCCCGGCATTAGTTTTAAGCCACCGGTTTCGGGCGTTACTTCGTGCAAAGGGCACCAGATGCCATAAATAGGTACAAGGTGTTCATTGAAGTGGAATGCCGGATCGCTGTGCCATTCCAATTTATGGTAACCATCCGGTCGCCTGGAATACAGCAAACTCACCGGACAGAAATAGTTTTTAAATAGTAGGTCCAGCCTGGGTTTTATGATCGCTTGTATGGCTTCATGGGCTTTTTTTCGGGTTGGGCTATCCAAGACACTCATACTGGAATAGGAACCTTGGTAAACACTTCGGTCGGGGAAAAAAGTTTTGAAAACCTCTTGAAGCGAGGTGATTTCATCCGGACCTAGAAAGTCAATGGTTTCAAATCCCCAATGGTTTATTTCTTTTTCCAGATCGGCATTTCGTAGTATGTGGGTTTCCTTGTGTTCGTAGCCTGGTCTTCGGTTTTCAGAAAGGGCAAATTGGTTTACTTTTTCCAATAAATCAATTGCATTTATCGCATCGTTTTGGTAATCCGGGGTTGACAGGGTTTCAATTGGATTGGAAAAAGGCAGCAAACCCTTCTCAAGGTCTTGGAGATGTTCGAATAAGGTTTGGGTGGTAAAGGTATGTACCGAAGTTTCTCCAGTTTTTTCACGGTGGTAATAGTAGGTGGGAGCCTCCATAGGAAGCAGGTTAAGGATTACACCAACCCGATCTTCGGGTGTTGAATTTAAGAAAGAACCATGAAATGTTTTGGTATAAAAGGCGACAGCCTCGCCTTTCAAAAGTCTGCAAAAAGAAAGGTAAGGATATAACTTTTCTTCTATTTCAACCCTGGGGATGCTATGACTTCCCGAACGAAGGTTGGAGTAAAACAGATGGCTTTGGGGTAAAAAACACATGCCGCCATTTTCGGGATAGGCGGTAGATAGCGGAATCCAAATTTGGAAATTGGGGAATTGGGTTTCGTTGGTAATGGACCAATCCTGGTGAAGTTGGAAGGCGTTTTGGCTATGGGCCTTTTTAACTGCAAAATGACTGGCAAAGATTTTATATCCACTCAACAACTTGTTCAAATCGTTGGAAACGATACTACTTATTTTTTTATGGATTTGAAATGGGGAGGTTTGGTGGTTGATGTTGTGTGTAACCATCAAATCCCTGTTTTTATGGGTTTGGATGTAGGTATTTTGGTAAAGTTCCCACAGTTCAGAAAGGGTGGAGGCTTGAAAGCCCTGAAGTCTAACGAAACCAAGCCTTTCCAGGCAATTTTTTAATGGTAGGTCCTTAAACATGGGAATTCAAATGAAACAACAAATCTTCGGTGGTAGGTATGGAATGTATATATGGAAGCACTTCGGTTTGTTCGGATTCAAATCCATAGCTGTGGTTTAGCTTGGCCAAATCGAAAAAGAAAGTAGCATCGTTGATGTGAAAGAGTTGAGCTTGGGTAGCAGTTTTCCTTTTCACATGGAGGTAAGGTGCTTGGTTGGGTAAAATGGTTGAAGAAACCACTACCCGATCCTGGTTTGATTGGTTGGGAAAGGAACCATGAAATACGGCCGGATGAAAAAGAACTACATCGCCCGGTTGAACCGGAATAGAAACCACCTTTTTGCCCAATGCGTTTTTGTCGATTCGGGCGGTTTCGTAGTGGTGCGATCGGTAGTTTTTGAACCAACGATGCGATTGAGGTAATACAAATAAGCAGCCATTGTTTGAATTGGTATGTTGAAGTGCAATCCACACCGTTACAGGGGAGAAATTTTCCTCGTTGGTAAAGGTCCAATCCTGGTGTAAGTGCATTTCGCTTCCGCTGATTCCGGGCTTTATCAGCAAGGAAGTGCTTTTCATTTTGAATTGGGTAAAGATTTGTCCCAATTCAGGTAGTATTAACTCGGAGATGGTTTGGTGAAGCAAGTGGTTATTCTCCGGATTGTTTTCCATTAAGGAATAAAGGAAAGCTTGGTCTTTATGAGAAAAGTAATTGGAGCTTATGTTTTGGAGCTGATGAATTTTGTCGGGTTGGAACAGGGCAGGAATAACCACAAATCCTTGTTGTAGGAATTGGGCTTTCAAGGCCTGATTTTGAATTGGACAAATTAGCTCCATCATTTTTAAGCCTGGTTTAAGACCAAACCAGGTAATTTTGGTTATCCTTTAGTTTTGTCATAAATCCGCCAAAGGAGATGCGGGGTTTTTCACCAATAAACGGAGGTACTAAGTGCCAGTAATCGCCTTCGTTAAACACCAATACATCGCCTTCCATCAGAACCACTTTTTCGGAAGGTATGTTTTGAACCCTTAGTTTTTCTCCGGATTTTAATTGCAGGAAATCCTTATTGATTTTGGTATCGCAGTTCTGCCAGGTTAGGTCGAAAATTTCGATATCGCAATCGGTTTCTGGACGTTGAAGAACAATTAGAAAGGCGAATTGGGTATCAATATCAGCCTTGCCGGAGAAGAAATCGAAATAGTCTTTGTTCCAGTCTTGAAACAGTCGACCGCAGTGGATTTCAAAATAGCCTTTACCAAGTGCCAGTTCCCTCATGCTGGACCAGGTTTTGGAATGGGTTATTTGCCTGGATGAATCATTAAATTGCAAGTGATAGGATTGGGAAAGGGTTTTTAATTTGGCCTGAAACCTTTCACCAATGTTATTATGTTTCATGTTTTGCAAGTAGGCCTTGGTTTCGGAGTCGTAATCCTGTTGTGGATTGCGTGGAATATGGTCGAAAGGCCTGGGGAAACCAATATAACCATCATACACTTGATAGTATTGGTTGTAGTTGTGGAATACCTGCAGTAAATCCCGGATTTCATCCGGGTTAAGGAAGTTGCGAAGTACAACTACATCGGAGTTTCCTTGTTCCAGATCTTTCAAAATATCCAGGTTAGAATGATCAGGATGGTAAGCAGCATCAATTATTTTCATGACGACGGAATTAGTTGGAATACCCGGCCAGCCAGTTTCTGAATTTGGTCCAAAAACTAACCGGTGTTTCGGGAAATTTTTGGTGCAATTTTCTCAGAAATTGATCCAGGGTCCAATGTTCAAAAATACCATGAATTTGTTCAGGTGGGTAACAAGATTGAGGCGGATCGTAATTTATACCCATTTGTAGGAATGTTTCGGGTTGGATGCTGAAGCGAAGTAGTCCATTGGTCCGGCTTGGGTCGGGTTGAAAAAAGTACAGCTTGGCATCCTTTGAAAAGCCGCCAATGACGCAGGCTACACGAGGTTTCCCTGATTTATTTTCGGAGGAAGCATGGATAATGGAATGGTGGAAAATTAGGCATTCGCCGGGAAGGGTAGGTTGCTCCACAAAGTAGGGTTCCAGTTCAGAAATAAAATCGTTGAAGTAGGCTGTTTGTCCGCTGAGGCGATGGGATTGGTTTAGTAAGTGAGAACCGGGGATAAGGCGCAATTGTCCGCTGTTAGAGTTGGCAGGATGGAGACAAATCCACACATTGAAGGAAGTGAATTGGGATTCGTCTACGAGCAACCAATCCTGGTGAGGCGGCACAACCGATTCGGGATTTGGTTCTTTTACCAGAAAGTTAGAAATGGTAAAGGTAGCGTTGCAGAGGTATTTGTTTAATTCGGGTAGAAGGATGCTTTTGTTGAATTGATCGACTTTTTGTACCAGCTCCTTGTTAAAGGTATTGCTGGTGGTGAGAAATCCGCGGTTGGTTTGTTGTTGTTGGTGGGATTCGATTTGGTTGGAATAGAAATGCAGAAGTTTTTCTACCTGGGAACTGTTGAGCAGGGGTATTTTTACAAATCCTTGCTTTTGGAAAGCTTCATTTAGTAAGTTATCGTGAAAAAGCTGCATGGGATGGAATAGAAAAAGCTTGGGTTTGCACTGCACCCGGGGTAGGGATAGAGCAGGGTACCCCACAGGAGCCCGCGGCGCTAGCCAAGGGCGACGAGGAGTACCGGCGAAAGCCCGACCATGAGCGCTTGCAGTATGTTATAGATTTATAAAAAGCCAAGTAGCGAATGGGACCCCCCAACAACATTAAAAAAAAGAAATGTGGCAACATCAAATAGGTTGATTAAGCCCAATAATAGAAGTTTCCATCACGGCCCTTGGCGAGGAAACAGCCAATAGTAATGCGGTTTTGTCCCGGTCCGATAGCATGAATGGCGTGCCATAACTGAGCCGCTCGAAATACGATAGCCTCACCGGTTTGCATGGGGAAAAACTCCGTTTGGAAATGGTGAAGGTTGCGATTTTTGAAAAGAGAGCCATTTACGTCGTGCCTTTCTTCGTAATTCGTAGTGTCGAGTTTAAGCGGAAAGCTGTCCCAATCGATGGAATAAACAACCAGTTCGCCTCCTTGGATGGGGCCTTGAAGAACAAGGAAGAAGGAGATGGAGTTTTCGATATCAACTTGTTGGTAGAGCCAGTTTCGAAAGGAAGGTGCCAATTGATGCAGAAAGGCATTTTCGCAATGAATATCGATGCCGTTTTTTTCAGCTTCCAGAAACCGGATACCGAAAGGTGCAAAGGAGCGATTATTGAAATGGAGCAAGGAAGGCTTTTCCTGAAAGGTTTGGTGCAGGAGGGATTCAAACCATTGAAAGAGGGAAGTTTGCCCGGAGGAAATTTTGAAGTTTTCGATTACAAAACCAGCCGTATCCAGGTAGTTAGAAACTGCTTCGGAATCGTTTTCGAAACGTTCGTTAATGGTGGAATAAGGTAATGGCAGAAAATAGCCATCGGGCAACTGAAGTTTTTTGTTGGAATGGGTTTGAGCCAGGGTTAAAATAGCTTGTTTCAGTTCATCGCAAACCAAGGCCGGTGTCAGGTTTTTCAGGGATTGAAGGTCTACTTTTTTGAGGTAGAAGTCTTCCAGTGAAAGTTGGATACCGGCGGGGTTTTCGATGGTTACTTGTTTAATCATGGCATAGGAGGTAAGTGGGGTGAAACCTAGGAAAATTTCCAGCAATTGTATAGGTTAATCGGGCATTTATACAGGTCTTCACCATAAACAATCTGAGCATCCGGAAAGATTTCGAGCAGTAAGGTTTTTTCGATTTGAAAAGCTTCTTCGACATGAGGAATTTGGTTGGCCGGTTCTTTAAAGAAAATAAATTTAAGCAGGTAGCGACCTTGGATGAGGTGTTGAGGCGGAAATTGAAAAGTGAAGGATTTTTGAGCTTGCCTGGAGTTGTTGTTTTTTTGTTCCTGTATGGAATGGCTATTGATGGAAGCGGAGATACAAATGGATTGGTTTTTGAAATTCAGCAGGTGAATTCCGGGGAAAATCTGAAATGTATAATCTTTTTGGAGGTAGGAAATTTGGAGACTGAAGCCGTTGAAATAGGTAGGTTGTGGCCGGGAATTGATTTCGATATGCAGGTTTTGTATCCACTGATTTTCCAATTCGTGTGCCGGAATATCGCTAAAGCGGGCTACATAGTTGGAGGCGAATAAATCAAATGCCAATTGACTTTCCAGGATTTTATCTTCTGAAAATTTACGGTTGATTTGGTTTTGGTATTCTTTTAAAACGATGGAGGATGCATCCTTCATTTTAATGCTGTGGTCTTCGATCCAAATGCATTCCTCGGTCATTTCGAGTAGTTCGGACAGGTTATGGGAGGCAATAAGGAATGATACCCCATTTTCGCGCATTTGTTTTTGGCGTTGAACGAGGTGGAGTAAGAATTCTCTGTCTCCGGCAAAGAAGACCTCATCGATAATGAACAAATCGGCATCCAATTCCAGGATAGTGGAAAGAATGAGTCGAATTTGCATTCCTTTGGAATAGGATTTCAGGGGTTTGTTGAAATAGTTGCCAATACCACTAAATGCTTGGATTGCCGGAATAATCCGGTCGATTTGGGAAGGGGTTAATCCTTGTAATTGGAGGTAGAATCGAGTATTACTTTCACCGCTAAGTTCTTGATTAAAGAAGCCGTCCACATCAATCATGGCGATGTGTTTACCGAAAAGTTCCAATTGACCGGCGGAAGGACGGATAATTTGGGAGAGTATTTTTAGCAGGGTGGTTTTTCCTGAGCCATTTTTTCCGATTAATCCGATGGATTGTCCTTTTTGTAGGGTAAAAGAAATGTTGTTTAAGATAGGAATTTGTTCACCTAAATCGTTCTCGAAGTATTTATCGAGGGTGTTGACACGAAGAATCGGCGAATCATTCATTTGTTTCGTTTCTTTTTTCGTTATAGTGTTTGACAATTACCTCGTAAATTCGGTTGGCTATTTGTTGCTGGTATAGTTTGTTTTTCAAGTGGCAATCGTCCAGAAAAGGTGATTCTGTTTCATTTTGAAAGGAGGATGAAAGGTCGAGGAGGTAGTTAAGTTTAGGAATTTCCATACGAACGGAGCCATAAAAATCGGGATACAATTTTAAGTATTGCAAGGCACCCGGTGCGATGGAATCGGGGATTTTACAAGAAACTCCTGCCACCGGCTGAAGAATACCCACAAAGGAGTAACCTTGTGCCACAGCCAGGTTGTTCATGGTTTTCATGTTGTTTAGCCAATAAGAAGAGGGTTTGTTGCGAAAGGGTTTGCTTAAAACGAGGGTAGATTTTGGGCGAAGCAGGTGAACCAGGTTGGGAAGGAATTTACTTGGTTTAGGGTAAAGTGCCTGTTGGTAAATGCTTTGTTCGTAAGACGAAACAAAGTCGGGATTTTCTATTTCATTGGCACCTGAGTAGGAGAGGTGTAAGTTGGGGGCTGGAGGGTTGAAACGTAGCAGCTTCAGAAGCTCTTGTCCACTATTGTAGCCTGCCACGGAAGCCAATTGTATTTGGATGGGGAGTTGGTTTTGCAGGATTTTTTTATGAAGAAGGGCTGGCCAATTGAGTGAATCGTACAGTAGGTCGGTGGTAGATCCTCCGGAAATGTAAACAACAAAGGGTTTATTGGTTTTAATAGCGGGTTGAAGGAGGATGCAGCCTTTCGAATGTTGGTAGGTTTTGGGGTTTCCAATATCCCAACCAAGCAGGGGGTCGATTTGGCAGTAATTGAATTTTCCGAGGTTAACCGGTGGAGTAGAAGGGGAATAGAAGAAGGGCAGGCTTTGACAGGTTCGGTTTAACCAAATCCAGGCCATAGCCTCCAAAGCCAACAGAATAAGAAGTGTTAATCCGATTATTTTACTGGCGTTCTTCATGCGGCTGAATGGAATAAATATACACCGTTTTTTCGTTTGGAGCCTGGAAGCCTCTTGTGTTTCGGAGTTGGAATTTAATTTCCATTCCATGCACCACCCTAAGGTAGTTTTCTAAAAAGTTCACTTCGTCGCTACGAAAGATAAAGGTGGTATTTTTATTTTCTGCAAATTTGGTGAAAATGGAAGAATAATCGGTAGGGTCGCAGTTTAATTCTGTTCGGAGGAAGGATTGGTAGGGTTCAATTGAACAGAGAGCCAGAGAGTTGAAAAGAATGGTTGGGTGTTGAAGCTTCCAAACGGAAGTTGGTTTTTGGGATTTAAACAACAGCGAGGCAGCGGATTCGCCCCATACAACCAAATCCTGACTTTTCAGGTAATTTTGAATTTGAGAATAGCTGTTTTGAGCAGATTCCCGGTCGGAATGGTATTTTTGAAGTTTATGTTGGAGGTTCCAAAGGTGGGAAAAGGTAAATAGAAAGAAAGCAAGTGTTGGCCATAATTGAAAAGTCCGGTAAGATTGAACTTTGTTTTTGAGCAGGGTAAGGTAGAAAAGAGAGGAAAAGGCTAAGGCCGGAACAAACAAGCGTTCCACCATTTTAATTCGGAATATGAGAAGGTAAATCAAGGTTAGAAAAAACAGATGAAAGAGAAGGAGCTTGGTTTTTTCTTGGGTATTGGAATAATAGAAAAGCAGCAGGAACAGGAAATGCAGAAAGAGGATAATGGGAAGATTGAGTTTGACCAATTCTGAAAAATTGTAAAAGGAATTAAACAGATATTGAGGTTGAAATTGGTTTTCGCTTGAAATAAGACTTCGGAGGTAAGTAGCGTTATTGGTTTTGCTATCGCCCCAAAAGCCCTTGTAAATGGCTTGGTACCTCCAATAGGCGATAGGGTTTTGGCTAGAGTCCGGCGGAGAAACAAAGTGGTTGTTAACCATTAGTTCGTATTCTACATCAGGCTCAATTTGTTTGTAGAAGTCGGAGCTGTGCTGAAAATCGTAGGTGAAGTATAATCCGAGGGAGGAAAGTAGGAGCAAGGATGGCCACAAGGTTTTAGTGAGGGTAAGGAGTTTTAACCGGATCGTGTTAGGATTGGTAAGCAGGTAAGCAGAAGTAACCAGAAGAAGCACCACACCGCCCGGTTCCGGACGAATGAGTATTCCAATCAGGATAAGCAGGTGGGCGATGACTTTGGATGTTTTGGAAGGCTGTAACTGAAGCAAGGTTAGGTAACCTATGCTAAGTAAGGTAAAGGAAATTCGGGTAATATTCAGAAAATGGAAGCTTTCGAGGCAAGGGAGCAGCAGGAGTAAGAACCAAAGTCCCTTTTCGTGCAGTGAAGAGTCGGGGCATATCTGCCTGGCAAAAAAGAATAAGGCGAAGAGCAGGAACAGGAGTTGACTAAGTGGTATCCAAGGTATGGTTTGTGAGGCCGGGTAGAGGTTCGCATAAATGGTGCTTAAGCCTATTTGTCCGAAGTAGTACAGGTTGTCGTAGCACATTCCGGGAGTGAGGGAGCCGGATAATAAACCATTAAACAGGGATTCGTATTCTTCGAAAAAAAACTGATTGTGGAAAATGGAGTAAACCAGGTGTACCGAAAAGACCAGGAAGAAGATAAGAAAGGTGTTTTTAATATTAATCTTCATTGGGTGAAGGAGGGAAAATTAAGTCATAGAGTTTGTTTTTATAATACCTGTTTGCTTTTGCATTGGGATGGTCGTCGTAAGGTTGAAGGTTGTATTCGGCCAGGTTGAGATCCAGGGAAGCATCGAGAAAAGGAATTTGATTTGCCATGCAGAATTTTCCCATTTCCATGATTTCTTGGTCTTTTTGAAGTGTCATAAAGACAAATTGAACTCCTTTTTTTCGGCAAAGTTGGTTCATTTCGACCAATGCCTTTTGGGCGATGGTTTTGTTAAGTTTAGTTTTATCGAGGTGGATAATCCATTGGTCATCGATGAGGTTGAGGAAAGCGGAATAGGAGATTAAGGGCAGAGGATGGTAGTTGAACTTGAAGTAGACCGGTTGAAGATTTTCGTTTAGTTGTACAAATTGATAGGGTTGCAATTCGGCCTTGCTGGGAAGGAGTTTTTTAAACGCTTGTTGGGTATAGCGTTGGTGGTGTTCGCCAATAAAGGCATAGACAACTTTGTCGTTGGAATCCAGTGGAAGTTTTTGGAGTTCGAGGTAGGCTTGAGCAATGCCGTATCCTCCTACACCCAGGTTAAGCACCCGGTATGTATTGGTGTTTTGTTGAAGCAGATAGGGAAAGGTGGACGAATCTTCCAGGCCAGATCCAAAGGTAAAGGAGCAGCCAAGAATATAAATAGATTGCTTGGCGCTGATTGGTTTATGGGTGGTAATACGGTGGTGGTTTTGGTCGATTGTTGCGGTCCAAAAAGTACTATCGGGGTAGTAGAATCGGTAAGTTCCGGGTTTAAGAGCATAGCCCAGGGTGGAATCCGGTTGAAATACCGGGTAAGGTTGAATTCGGATTTGATTGGCCTGAAAGGAAATGGGTTGATAGGGTTTAAATCCGGCCAGTCGAATACCTAATTCGCATAAAAGGGAAACGGCACAAAGCAAGTAAGTTATTCGGAGAAGTGATTTCTTCATGTATTTCCATTTGTTGCCTTGTTTTACCTATACATTGGCTGAGAATTGGTTGAGTTTTTTCAATAATGCGGGAAGAGGGAGGAATAAGAAATCAGGATTGCATAACAGGTTTATTTTTCACTTCCTTGGCCGGCTGAATTTCTTCTTCTTTGGTGTAAATACTTATTTTAGAACGCTTTACTAACTCCCCTAACGCCATTTCAGCCCTGGATTCGTATTTTCCGGTGAGAAGGTTTTTGAGGGTTCGGAAGGCTCGCAAAGGATGGAATACAAAATTGGAAGTGTAAAATACAAACAGGTAACTCAAGTGATAAAACCTTAGCATGTATTTATTGATGTTTTTGTTGTAGAAATAGTTATTAAAAAAGGTATCGACGTAAACAATCTGATAGAAGTAGCTATCATCGTTCATGTTGATTTTACCTTCCTTGAGCAACCGATCAAACAATTCACTTCCCGGGTAAGGTGAAAAAACCGAAGGCGACATATCGTGCACTCCATACCAACTGGCTTTTATCAGGAACCACATGGTTTTCCAAACATCCTGATGCGTTTCGTCGGGGAAACCAATAATCATATTGATTTTGATATTCATTTTTTCCTCGTTGGAGTATTTTATCGACTTCAACATGGTAGGGAGGGAAACCTTCTTTTTAATTAATTTCAGGATATTGGGTGATCCGCTTTCCGGGGCATAGGTGATATTGGTGCATCCTGACATATAGAGGTATTTGGCAACCTCCTGATCGATGGCTTCGGAGCGGGTTCCGGCAGGTATTTGCCAGGTAATTTTCAGATTTCGCTTAATTACTTCCTGAGCAAATTCCAAAATCCATTCCCGTTTGATGATAGCAGTGAGGTCGTAAAAGTCAAAATTTCCTATGTCAAATTTTCGGATAAAGGTTTCCATTTCATCTACTACATCCTGCGGACTTCGCATGTAGTATCGGGTGCCCCACATTTGAGGGCTGGAGCAGAAGGTGCAACTGTAGGGGCAGCCACGTGTAGCACTCAGGGGTACGGAATTTACATCGCGGTCAACACCATAAATGATACTGTTTTGACGGTATTTATCAAGAGGAAAGAATTCCCAGGCCGGACGGGCAATACCTTCTACATCTTTGATTCGGGCTTTTGCCAGGGTTCGAACAGGTTTTCCTTCCTTGTTACGAAATACAATGCCCGGAATATTGTCAAATCCCAACTTGTGCTCAAAGGCATGGGTAACATCCACTATCGCTTGTTCGCCTTCCCCACAAACACAAACATGCAAATGAGTGGTTTGTTCAATGCAGTATTCAGGAACGGCGGTTAGGTGTTCACCCCCGGCAACAATCAAAACTCCGGGGAAAGCCTCTCCCAGGTAGTCGATTAAAACCCGGTTATGAAGCCAGTTTCCGCTAAACATAAGGCTCAAACCAATAACCTGCACATCGGGTTCGATGAGTTGGGCGATTTGTTTTTCGGTTAGTCCGTTCAATACAATATCATCTTTGAATTGAAGATATTGGTTTGGGGCCTCTGCCAAAGCATCAATCGTCTGAATTTGGTGACCTTCCCTGCTAAGCGCACCGGCTATGAATGCCAATCCCAGGGAAGGAGAAGGCTTCATGGCTGCACTCATGGGTTTCATGAGTCTGGGAGGGTTAATCAGACAGATTTTCATGGACATGCAAAGATGACAAAAATCATCCTGACTTACCAAAGTATTTCTACTTTTGTTCCAAACAGGGTAAAATCCTTTACCTTAAAATTTTTATTCATTATGCGTCCGGTTAATGTAAAAAGCTCCCATTGGATTGCCTATAATTGCTTGTTTTTCATTGAGCACTTTCTTGGCGAAAAGAAGTATCAGAAACTTTTTGGAAATACGGAAAAACGCCTTTACCGGAAAATTGAAGAGCATATTCTTAAGAATCCACATTTACAAGAAGATTTTAAAGTAATAGAACATTTTCCGGGAAATTATCCGGAACCTTATCGTCATCCTCACTTTCCGGTCGTTTACCGGGGATTAGCCAACGATTGGGAAGCTACCAAAAAGTGGGGATTCGATTTCTTTGCCGAAAAATTTGGGGAAGAGGATGTGGTGTTGGTAAATAATCCGGGAATGGTGAAAAAAGAAGAAACAGTTGGAGACTACGAAACCATCAAGTTGAGAGACTACATTACCAACATGAAGAATGGTTCCAAACGCTACCTCAAATTTTCAAGAATAGTGGAGGAAAAGTCGGATTTACGGAATGATTTTGATAACAAATGGTTAACCAAATTTAGACCCAAAAGAGCAGCCAACGACTTGTTTTATTTTTTTATGGGTGGGAAAAGTACCCATACTCCAATTCACAATGGTTATGCAATTACCATTTTTGTGCAATTGGAAGGTACAAAGAAGTGGATTTTTTATCCTACTTCTCATCGCTTATTTTTAGGTGTAAGGCCTAAAAGGTTTAATTATTTCTACACCGATTCTGACCCGGTACATGATATCAATAACCAGGATTATCCCTTGCTGAAGTACGCTAAACCATTAGAAATTACTATTAATCCGGGCGATGTTTTGTATTTCCCTTCCATGGTTTGGCATCAGGTGGAGAATGTAACCGATTCGATTGGGGTGGCTTACAAGTTTGCTGATGTGTTTGCCGGTTTTAATTCCTCTAAAATGCTGGCCACCTGCTTTTTTCTTTCTACCAAACCTTATTTCATCGATACCTTGTTGCCTTCCAGACCGGATGTACACAATTATGTGAAAAAGAATAAATAGGGAGAATTGGGTTTGTTAAAGTAAAACAGCATGGCAAAGGTTAGGGAAAATGCTAGGTATTCGGAATGGACTCCAACGGTCTTTATCCGGCCAATAGAATATTCCAGCCAATTGCCGTTTTTTTACCCTCCGGAAGATTTTCCTGAACTACGTGTTCTATCTGAAAACTGGAAGGAAATCCGGGATGAAATTTTACGGGTAGAACAAGAACAAGGCAAACTGAAAGGACATAAAACCTACAATACTCCGCCTATCAGTAGCGACGAAAACTGGAGTAATTTTTATTTGGATAACTTCCTTTGGAGGTCGCATCGAAACAGGAAGATGTTTCCTGTAACATCATCTATCGTTGATAAAATACCTAATTGTTCACTTGCCTCCATCAGCATTTTGTCGCCGGGTGGTTATGTTAGTCCACATTACGGAGATACGGATGGGATAGTACGGTGTCATTTGGGATTGGTAATACCGGAAGAATATCCGGTTTGCGGAATTCGGGTTGGAGGTGAAGAAAGGGGTTGGAAAGAAGGAGAGCTTCTTGTTTTTACTGAAGCCCATCTTCATGAAGTCTGGAACAGATCAAACCAAAGAAGGTATATTCTGATTGTGGATATTGTTCCCGGGTTTATGAAAACCAACCTGTATAAGCTTTGTTCGCAAGTTCTTGGAGCTTTGAGCTACATTTTTATCGAAAGAAAGTTTTCCATTTTCAGAAAATTACCCATGTCATTCGCCAGGTTTTTTCACCGGGTACTATCCTTACTTTGGCGCATCTATCTTCCTTTGCAACGTGCGCTAAAATTGCCTTAGTATAAAAACGGGAAGGTTCGTTGAATTGGTAAATAAATTCTCCAGATCAAATAGAAAAGGTAGCAGAAAAAGTCGGCTACGGGCTCAGGGAATTTTCGAACCAAGGCAAGTTTTTTGTAAAAGAATATATAGCTCTGGCTTCCTAAGGTTTTAGCGCAAATTTCAACCATTTTATGTTGGAGTAATTTGGGTACAAAATCCACGATTAAAACGTAGCGACGGTGTTCTGATTTACTCCATACTTCGTGTTGGCAAACCACGGTAAATAGCAGTAATTTCCCGTCTTCCCATCCTCTTTCTTCGTTTCCTACTTTAATAGCCGTAATGGGATAATGGTCCGGAACTACCAAGCCAAGGTGTGCCCGAATAATTCCGTTGGTATCACCATAATGAGGTTTAATATCGGTTTTCGGAGGTAATACACTGATAGTAACCGTTGTTATGTTATCAATTTGATCGGTTAATCCGGTTAAGAGTGGAAACTTTTTCCGGTTGCTGTGAAGCTTGCGGTAATAGCTCATCAGGTTAATGGTACTCCATTTTTCTGCGCCTACGGTTTCAGCCGGGGAAGAAAAATAACTCATGCCTTTGATGTAGCCATTATGCTTTTCAAATTCCAAAATTTCATCACGTATAGCCTCCCAGTTTTTGGCCAAAATATCCAATTCCGGAAACCATTCAGGAGGATAGAAATTGGGCAATTTCCCATGGTATTCTTCTTTTGGAGGTCGTAAATAAACAATTGGTTCTCCCTCCGGCCATGTATACTTGGATTCCATTCTGAATTTTTTTCAAATGTATAAAAATGGACAATGCTTTCCGGGTAAACTTCATTTAGCCGAATTTTTTAAAACGGGATATGACCTGGATATTAGTGTAACAGCCTGATTATTAGGGCTTATTAATGCATGGTTAATTGTCTAAATTACCTTTTTCTTAGTAGACTGTTTAATCCCAAATCTGTAATTAGAGTTATCATCCAAGTTTTTAGAGTACAAGTGCTAGAGTATGCTGTACTAATCAACCAGGAGGAATCGGCGATTTTAGTAATACTTTTTATGCGGGCCCCCTCCGCCATCCATTTTTTGCAAAATCTCCAGGCTATCTGCACTGGCGTTCGGGTCACGCTATCGGCTGTAGTCCTCGTCCCCCTAGGCTAACGCCGTCGGTGTCCTGTGGGCTACTTGCCTCTATCGTTGCCCGATGGTGCAAACCCAATCAGCCTACTTTATATCCATATTTTTGAAGAATCAGGCTAAAACTATTTTGAAATTTACAGTATCATGTGCCGATTCAAAAGCTGTTTAAGCCAATATACCACATTCCAATGGGACCATTTGAGCTTTTCAATTTTTTAAAAAAAATAACAAAAAAAGGATAAAAATTAAGTTGTATGCGAATCATATGGTGTAACTATATCCAATTTTTTAGCACATAGCTTATTGAAATATTAATTAAAGATACTTAAAGTAAAAACTATTTTTTTTATTCCAAAAAAGTGCACATATTTGCATACTATTGACCGAACTGAAGAGAGAAAGGGAGAGGTAGATGGTAGTTGCCGTAATTTTTCGAGACACTTAAATAACATTATGATTTCAAGATTTTTAAAAATACTTTTCTTTGGAAACGAAACAGACGAACAGTCTAAACCAAATCCGTATTATGAAAAGCAGACCCAAAACTTGAAAGATATTTGGTATAACAAAACATATAATGATTTTGGAATAGAAAGATTATTTAGACTTTTTTTACAATTAACAGCTTTTATTATTCCAAGTGGCGTTTTTAGGCAATTAAGTGGTACAGATAATATTATTCATAGACGACTTACTGTCGAATTTTTAGGAATTGGGAAAGTGTTTTTTTATTATTTAATTCTTGTAATATTTGATAAAACACAAAGTTACTTTTTCTTAATTTTAACTTCAATAATAACTTTTGATACTCTACATTTTTTAGCGAGCAGAATTTTCCTTAATGATGTTTTTAGACAGCCTATAAGTTATAAAAGAAGCTTACTAATGGTTTTTATAAATTATGTAGAAATTTGTTTATTTTTTGCGTTTGTTTATTCTTATATAGACCATACAAATATTGACATTGCTAATACTATGTTTATTCCAAATTCAACAAATGCAGTTTCACACATTTCAAATTTACAATCAATTTATTTTAGCTTTGTAACCTCTGCAACTATAGGTTACGGTGACATAGTTCCCAAAAATGATTTATTAATAAGAATAGTAATTTTTCAAGTAATTATTTCGCTATTTTTAGTGGTTGTAATTATTTCAAATGTTACAACAAAAATTGAAGACGAAACATTTTACAACAAGAAAAATTAAAAGAATGATACACAAACTTTATTCAACAGACACAGCAGCTTTACTCTCTAAACCAGAGACAGGAATGGGTTACCAAATTATTGAAGCAACAAGAATGGGTAGCAACACAAGAGAAAAATTTTGTGTTTATAATGGTCAATTAATTATTGACCTTGATAACAGTTTTAAAAGAAATAAAGAACTTGCTTTTACTAAAAGCTTTTCCGCAATTCTAAATGAATCCAATTTACTTAATATTAATACAAGTTCAATCCAAGTATTTAGTAAAAAAAGTTTCATTAATATTTCCGAAAATTTAATTCCTAGAATTAAAGTAATGAGTGATACAGATAAGAAGAATATAAAACGAAAATCAGGTGGAAAAGGTGCAATTGATAATTCAAAAGAATTTGCAAATGGCATAGAAGTTTTTGTAAGAGTTTCTGCTTATGAAGATGACAAAAGAATTGATTTTGTCAATAAGAAATTAAAAGAAGGTTCTTACACAACAACTGAACAAGACTACAAAGACTGTTATTCAACAAATGATGACCCAGTTGATAGATATGCACTTCCAAATGATGAGAAAATTAAATGGGCCTTTTTCATTAAGCCCAAAAACACAAATACATTACAACGTGGTATAGTCCAACCGGACTTTGGACACGATGGTGGAGGAATTGAAATATATTTTGAAAATGGCACTTCAGATGGTACATATTTAGAGAAAAGAGACTATGGAAAATAAGTTAGAATTATCAGAAAAGTTTTCAAAATATTTAGAAACTTTACCTGAGAATGGAATGGGTTATCAAATTGCCGACATTGAATTAAAGGATGGAACGATTTTAAAAAAAAGAATAATTTTTAATTCTTCTTATTTGAAACTTGACAAAGATGAAGTACTAAAAAATATTGAAATAAAAGAAATTAGATTAACAAAAAGATAAAACTACGGCTAACACGGTGCAAAAGCCATAATCGGTTTTGTGCTTCGAATCCACATTTTTCTGTAGCCTGGATTTTGTGCTTCGTATGAACATTTATCTGTAAATTGGCTTACAGCTTCTGCACCGGGAACGTTAGTGGCATGGTTAGACGGATAACCAAGAAATAGACAACTGTGAAAATAGAACAGGCAAATAAAATAGAACTTCATTACTTCCTTGGTGACAACTCTCACCTAATTGACGCATTTGTGAGAAACAAGTGCGAGACAGAGGTTTTGACAATTGCCAGGGACATTATCGCAGCACTCGACTACGACATAACAGTTTTAGCAGAGCCAGCTGGAGACGGTGGGTTTAAGGACTTTTGGAAACTCATTGGTAAAAATGACAAGCAGCTTACTCTTATCGCTTGTGTGCTGACTTTAATTCTCTCAAGAATTCCTGTTTCTAACCGAGAGTTAGAGCGACTACAAAAAGAAAACTTGCAACTCGACAACGAGGAAAAAAGATTGAACATTGAGAAAATAAAAAAGGAACTCAACAGCGACAAAGAGAATAGTAGCGTTGTTCAGGACACAGTTTTGTTTTTTGATGGTAACATCAAGGTCATTAAACACAAGTCCAACTTTTATCAAACGCTCAACTCATATTCTAATGTTACACACATTTCGACCTCGACATATTATGAAAGGAAAGAGGTTGTAAAACCAAACATTGTTGACAGAAAGGACTTTCACAAGTTCATTCTGACTTCTAATGACTTGCCACCGCTGACAATTGAAAACGCAATTATTGAAATTGCAGCACCTGTTGTCATTAACGGTAAGTATAAATGGAAAGGCATTTACGAGGGACGACCAATTGACTTTTATATGAATGACGATGAGTATAGAAAATCGGTGTTAAAAGGTGATATCACTTTTCACGATGGCTATTACATTGGCTGTTTACTAAAAGTTAAGCGACAAATTGACGAGCTTGGAATTATTCAAAATATGGGTTACACCGTTCAGACAGTTTTAGGTAAAATTGAGAATGGAAAAATTATAGAAACAGAACAAGGCAAGCGTTACAAGAAAATAAAAGATGAACTCGACAATCAGACAAAAATGGACTTCTAGCAGAAACCCAGCCGCCAAAATATAAGGGCTTAACCGAAGTGAAGCGCAGCGAAACTATTCTCACGACGGTAGGAGTAATTTCGTTCCGTAATTACAACGGAACTGTGACGAAGATTCCGAAATCCTTCGGAACCTTCGTCAGAAGCGTGTCTAGTTTTAAAATACTATGGGGATTCTAATTTTTGCCTTTAGTTTTCTGAGATTTCCCTCACAGAAATGTTCCAAAATGGTGTTTTATTTTTGGTTAATCTGACCATTGGAATAGGTTTGAGTAAGTTTGATTTAGACTTATTACCGAATGGACATTTTGTTTAGTACAATTTTAAGTGTAAATTTTTCTTGAAAATATTAGACTAACTTACTGTATACTAGGCGTTTATCTGTCTAAATTTATAAAAAGTCTTTGGACTATTTATAAATTAAAATTGGTAAAGGGTCATTTGTTGCTCCAATTTCGCCTTTTTTGTTACTGATAAGGCATAGGTTTCCCTTACCGCTTTTGCAGTTTTTTTATTTTTCATTGGTTTGTTTGGTGTTTAAATGGGTTGAGAATGAAGATGGAAATGGGTTGAATGGGAAAAGGGTTTATGCAAGTAAAAATCACTTCATTGGCTGCGTTCGAAATTTAAGCAAAATCCGGAACTTTTTCCACATTGGATATTGGTAAATCCATGATGTTTGAATACATTTGTGATGAAACTAGAAGAGCCGTATGAAGGGAATTGCGTAGCATTCGTGAATACTATTAAAAAATTAACTATCCATGAACATACCTTCACGTACGGTTCTGTGGGAACCTAAGGGTGAAATTCCCTTGGGTGACCCGATTGGCGGTCATTCTAAAATACCGGCAGCAACCGAAAAACATTGGTGTTTTGACGAAACCGACCCTAAATTTTGTATTTTTGAGACGTAAATGGCAGATAAAGCATACATAACACCAAATGTTCTGAAATGGGCAAGAGAATCGGCAAGAATGACCGAAGAAACTGCTGCTGCCAAAGTTTCTGTAACGGTTGACAAATTAAAAGAGTGGGAAGAAGGAACAAATCAACCGACTATAAGACAAGCACAAACACTTGCCAAAGCATATAAAAGACCATTTGCTTTATTCTTTTTGCCAGAAGTTCCTCGTGACTTTCAGCCACTTCAAGACTTCAGAAAATCAGGCTCAAAAAATCTGACAACATCTTCAATTTTTATCATTAGAGAAATCCAACAAAAGCTAGCTTGGATAAGTGATGTTTATTCAGAAAATCAAGAAGACAAATTAGCTTTTGTAGGTCGCTATTCGACAAAGGATAATCCCCAAAAAGTAGCAAAAGACATTCTTGATACATTGAAAATAAATCCTGCATCCTACAAGTCAGACAACCCAATTAAAGAATGGATTGATGCAGCAGAAACGAATGGCATTTTTGTTTCAAGAACAAGTTTTATTCACTCAAGACTTAAACTAGATTCGGAGGAGTTGCAAGGTTTTGCAATTGCAGATCCACACGCACCATTCGTTTTTGTAAATTCGGACGATTGGAATGCACCACAATTATTCACACTTGTTCATGAGTTAGCTCATATCTGGATAGCTGAAACTGGAATATCAAATGAAGTTGAACCCGATATAAAACATAAAGACAAGTTTCATACAGTAGAATTATTCTGCAATGAGGTTGCAGCGAATGCTTTAATGCCAAAAGAAATTGTTTTGAGTTTTGATTCAGCTTCTTTTCAGACATCTAAAGATGTTTTCAAGGTTTCAAAACAATTAGGAGTAAGTTCATTTGCTCTCTTAGTTCGTGCATTGAATCTTAATATCATTTCTATACCAACATATCAGAAGTTAAAAAAGCAAGCTGACATTTATTATGCAGAGTATTTGAAAAGAGAAGCAGAAAAAAAAGCTAAACAAAAAGAAAAGGAGAAACCAGGTGGGCCGAATTACTTTTTACTGCAACTAAACAGAAACAGTAGACTTTTTACTCAAACTGTTTTAGATGCATTTCGTGGTGGCTTTATTGAGCCAACATTGGCTAGCAATCTTTTAAATGTTCAAGTAAACAAATTTCCGAAACTCGAATCACAACTATTTAGATGAGCACAAAGGCAAACAAATATTGTTTGGATGCCAATGTGCTAATCCAAGCGTGGCAAAAATATTACAACCCCAAATTCTGCCCTGATTACTGGAAAATCCTAACCGAACTCGGCAAAAACGGAAAGATTTTTATTCCTGAATTAGTTTATGAAGAAATCATTCGGACAGAAGATGACCTCTCAAAATGGTTGAAAGGGAGTAAAATTCCAATCAATAAAATTAGCGAACCAATTACAATTCACATTCGTAAAATTTTACAAAATTATCCGCTTTTAGTTGATAATACAAAAGCTCGTTCATTAGCTGACCCTTGGGTTATTGCTCACGCTTTACACGAAAACGCGACAATCGTTACTAAAGAAGAAAAGGTAACCGCTTTAAACTCGCAGAAAATAAAAATACCCAACGTTTGTGACAACATGAGAATTAGATGGATAAACGACTTCCAATTTATTGACGAGTTAGACATTAAATTCCAATGTTCCTTGACCTAACCAACGACAGAAAAGAAGAACGAACCGCCAACACTGGGCAAGCACCATAAACGATTTTGTGCTTCGAAATTAATATTCTCAGTAACCTAAGTTTTGTGCTTCGAAATTACCTTTATCTGTACATTCGCTTACGGCCCCTGCCATGGAAACGTTGGCGGTCAGCTTAAAAAACGAAACAGTAAGAGTAGAAACAATTGACAAATGAGAATTTTAGCAGAGACAGAACGATTAATTTTAAGAGAATTAGAATACTCAGACGAGAATGACTTATTCGAAATGGACTCTGACCCAGAAGTTCATCTGTTTATTGAAAATAATCCTGTAAAATCAATTGACGAAATAACAAAAGTGATTGAAATGCTCAAAAAGCAATACAAGGAAAATGGAATTGCTCGTTGGGCTGTAATTGACAAATTAACAAACGAATGTATTGGTTGGTCAGGACTAAAATATTTTAACCAACCATTAAATAAACACAACAATTTTTACGAACTAGGTTATAGGTTTAAGAAAAAACATTGGGGGAAAGGTTTTGCTACAGAATCTTCAATCGCAATTTTGGACTATGGATTTGCAAACTTAAATGTTGATAAAATTTTTGCTATAACTGATCCGAAAAATGTAAATTCAAAAAAGGTGTTGACTAAATTGGGTTTTGATTTTCAAGAAACTTTTAACTATGAAGGCGACCCAACAGATTGGTTTGAATTGAAAAAGACAACTTGGGAAAATAAAAAGCCGAACAGCTAACACAGGGCAATCGCCATAAGCGGTTTTGTGCTCCGAATCCACATTTTGCGGTTGCCTGAATTTTGTGCTTCGCAATAACATTTATCTGTAAATTCGCTTACCGCCCCTGCACCGGGACCGTTATGGGTTATGCCTCAAAATATAGTGAATGTTAAAAATATCTTAGGAAATGAAGTTAATTAATGCAGTTGAAAACCTAAATAATATTCAAAAAACATGACTAACGACAAGATTGAAAGAATAAAAAAAATATTAACAGAATGGAATCCGGCGAAGGATTCGCAATTTGAAATTACCGACATAAATAATTATGATACTGAAGCCAAAGATCTAATATTTAACTTAGAAATCGAATTTGACTTCCCTGAGCGAAAGGTGACACTAACGCAAACGCTTAAAATGCTAAAAGAAGTTTTGAATGAAGCCTTCAAATTGCACCTGACTAACTTTGATTGTGAACCACATGCAACAAGTATTATGAAAATACTAAATGAAAGTGAATAGCACAACCCATAACAACACTTACAAGAAATTGGCGGTTCAGTGCTACGCTGATACATTTGTGGTTACTGAAAATTTGGTGGTCCACAACTATATTCGTGCTTACAGCATCATCTTCTTGTAGCGCCAAACCGAGTATGTCTTAATTCAACAAACCAGTCAGTTTGTTGAATGCTTTTCAGAAGATGGAAGCCAAAGTAGTGAACGAGAAACAACAGTGGAGCTCAAGCGAAGCGAGTGGCTATGTTGCAGGAACTACAATGGGAAGGCCTTCCAAAGACGGCTGTTAAGAGCAGTCTTTAAATTGGTTTAACTTTTTCCAATTATTTGGCACATAGCATATTGAATAGGAGTTAAGGATTACTAAAATTAAAACCATTTTTTTATTAATAAAAAATGCACATAATTGCATGCTATTGGCTGGGTAAGGGAGAGGAAGGGGGAGGTAGCCGGTAGTTATATGCGATTTCATATTCAGTCATCGACATTTTTATATATTGCTTGTATTCAATCGTTTAAAAAATATTAAACTTTTAAGCAAGTCAAGTTTTTTAACAATAAAAAGTTAGTATCTTTGCCAACTTAAAAAAAACAGCTTCTCAGAAAGATTGATATTTGAAAAAATTAAAATATGTACTTCGCTCAAAATAGCTCTATAGATAAATTTGAATTATACAATTCATTTTTAGAGAGAATTATAGATAGCAACAATGCGAAATATGTGGAAATATTTTCCAAAATATTGCAAGAAGCCAAGCTTCTTGCTAATAAAAACATTGATTATACGGGCGTCTCAATAGATATATTCGATATTGTTACTTTGTTTGCATTAAACCACACTGAGTATTTTGTGCATCTAGATGTATCAAACTTAAAAGAAGACGATTATAAAGAAATTAGCCGATTTCTTAAGGATGATATAGCACAATTGGTTTAATAATAGGCGCATGGACTATAGAACGCTTGAGTTAAACTTAGCTCAATTATCTAAAACAATTCAAAAATCGAAATTCAATAAGTATTCTGATAATAGGAAGAAAGGATATCATGATAACTTAAGTAAATTATTTAATGCTTTAATTCAGGAAGATTTAACAAGTTTAAATCCATCTCAATTAATCGAAAAGAAAAAAATAATAGACTTCATATTCGCTAGTATACAATATTTAGATAATAGCACACTTACTATAATTCCCTTTGAAATAGTTTATTGTTTAGAAATTGTATTGAACGAGTGGATTCCGCTAAATAAATTTATTGTTGTAACATCACTTTCAAATGAATTATTAAGTTACAGTTTTAATTCATATTTAGCTTTAAATGAACCAATTTATCAATTAATTGAAAATGATTATAACATTAAATTTGAATATAGACTAATTCAAATCACACTCCCCAGATATTATGTTCATGACTATTTAGCAAATGTTGTACTATATCACGAGCTTGGTCATTTTATAGATTTGCATTTTAAAATTTCAGAAACAACTATAAATAATTTGATTTTAAATGGTGTCATTATAATATCGAGCAGAGAAGATTTAAATGCTAAATATCATCATTACATGGAGTATTTTGCAGATTTATTTGCGGCTCAATATATAGGTCCTGCATCAAATTATTTTTTAAACTACATCGCTTACAAAAATCCTCGATCTCAAAGTCATCCAGCAACTGATGATAGAATTGAATTAATAAGGAAATTTTTATCAAATATCTCTGTTACTGAAATTCAACATCTAAATAATACGACAACAATTAGAACAGGAAAGTCAATTGAAGTAAGGCACGAGATAATTGATCCTGAAATATTTAATCAATTAATTCCTTTTGAAATAAGTAATGAAAAACAATTACACTCTATATTTCTTACCGGTTGGGAGAATTGGCAAAATCGGCGCAACTTTTTAGTTGATAAATTTGATAATGACACTGCTTACAAAATTATAAATAATCTAATTGAAAAGTCAATTAGCAATTATATTGTTACAACTAACTGGAATTCAATATGAGTATATCAAAAACAGAATTGAGAAGTTTGGTTTTAGATACTAAAGAAATTGTTATTCGCCCACTTTTAGACGAAGCCCAAATAGGCGAACTCTCCATTGATTTTCGGCTGGAAACAGATTTTTTACTTTCATTTCAAGGTAGAAATTCAGCAATTGATGTATCAAATTACGAGAATCCAGATCCTTCAAGTAGCTTTTTTCAAGAGACTCGACGGCTAGTGGGGTCATCATTTCTATTTCACCCCTTGCAAACAGTCCTTTGTTCAACATTAGAATATGTCAAGCTTCCACCTGATGTATATATGTCACTAACTATGAGAAGTTCATATAGTAGATTAGGTTTATCCATTTCCTCAATTGTTGAACCCGGATATTGTGGATGTATCTCTATGGAATTAACTAATATAAATAACACACCAGTAAAAATTACAGTTGGATCTCGAATAATTCAAGCAAGATTCTATCGCATTAAAGAGAACGCAGATTATTTTGCTAAACCTAGAAAATATGTTTGTCAAGTTCGTCCTGAAGTTTCTTTAGCGGTTCTTGATAGTGAAAACGTTACTTTAAAAAAACTAGGTACAAATTTATTCTAATAAATATAAAGTAAATTTATAAAAAAACTAAATCCACATATAACATATAAGGGCTTAACCGAAGTGAAGCGCAGCGGAATTTCGGCTTAAGCCTGTGTTGACAGAAGCGTGTCTAGTTTTAAAATACTATGGGGATTCTAATTTTTGCCGTTAGTTTTACGAGATT
>JAIBAJ010000049.1 GCA_019695265.1 Bacteroidia bacterium
CGATTTGGCCCATATATCCGAATAATTTCTTCTACAACATCTGCTGCTCTGGTTACATCATTCTTGGCGGTTGGAACCAATAACTCCAAATAAGCAGAACTCTGCTCCCGAATCTTAAATCCTAAATCCAATAATACCTGACTAACTTCTTTTCTGTCCAAAGCAACTCCTAATAGTACATCCAAATACGACCATTCCAAGCGTATGGAAGCAGGAAGTACTTCCGTAGGATAAACATCCTGAACCGCCGATTCTACCCTTCCTCCGCAAACCTTACACAACAAATCTGCCGCCCTTAGTAATACTGAAACAGTGGCATTCGGATCTGTTCCTCGCTCAAATCGAAATGAACTGTCCGTTTTTATCCCATGCGCCTTGGAAGTCCTCCGAATGGAGCTGGGATCAAAATAAGCACTTTCCAGAAAAACCTTAGTAGTAGCTTCGCTTACCCCTGAATTCAACCCTCCAAATACACCTGCAATAACCATTGGCTTCTCGGTATCACAAATCATTAACTCTTCTCCATTCAAGATTCTCTCTTTTCCATCAAGTGTAGTGAATTTTTCACCTGCTACAGCTTTACGTACCACAACCTTGTTGCCTGCAATGGTTTCCGCATCAAAAGCATGCAATGGTTGTCCTGTTTCATGCAAAACAAAATTGGTTACATCCACCACATTGTTGATAGATTTTTGACCAATACTTTCTAACCTTTGTCTCAACCATTCCGGAGAGGGGCCTACCTGAATGCCACTTAAATACAGCCCGGAATATCTCGGACATAAACCGGATTCTTCTACCTGAATTAGTATTGGATTTTGATTTGGTAAAGTATTAACATCTAAATCAGCTTTCGGATAATTTATGCTATACGCATCAACTTTCCCATCCTGCCTGGATGCAGAATTTAATGCAGCAACCAAATCCTTTAAAACACCAATATGGGAAGCAGCATCGCAACGATTAGGCAAAATTGCAACTTCCATCACTGTATCATTCTCCAAATTAAAGTACTTGGCCGCCAAAACTCCAACCGGAGCATCATCCGGCAACACAATTATTCCATCATGCGATTTGCCAAGGCCAATCTCATCTTCCGCACATATCATCCCTAATGATTCCTCCCCCCTAATTTTAGCTCGCTTTATTTCAAATGGATCTCCCTCCAATGGATACACCATAGTACCTACCGGGGCAAAAACCACTTTTTGTCCGGCCGCAACATTCGGTGCACCACATACTACCTGAACCGGCTCGCCTTCACCAAATTTTACTTTTGTTAAATTTAAACGATCAGCACCCGGATGTGGCCACTTCTCCAAAACCTCCGCTATTACCAAACCTTTCAATCCTCCCTTAACGCTCTGAAACTCTTCTACCCCCTCAACCTCCAATCCACAACCGGTTAAAACAGAACTTAGCTGATCCACATCCAAGCCTTTCAAATCCACATATTCAGATAACCACTTGTAAGAAATTTTCATGTCGTATTTTCGTTAATTTTAGGAGACTGCAAAGTAAATAAATCCCTTGCTTGCTCCGGAGAAAACATAACAACCTTAAACCCAAAAGCTGTTAAACAAAGTTCCCCCCTTGCTGAAGATTATTAGATACCTCGACCAGTTGGGTTAGTAATCAGCTTGTAGCTTGCACCCCCGGGCAACGATTGAGGCAAGTAGCTCCAAGCCA
Source organism: Bacteroidia bacterium (assembly GCA_019695265.1). Classification (NCBI taxonomy): domain Bacteria; kingdom Pseudomonadati; phylum Bacteroidota; class Bacteroidia; species Bacteroidia bacterium. The sequence goes on from JAIBAJ010000049.1 coordinate 1,690, forward strand.
ACGCAGCGATTTAGCGGAGTTGACTTGGACTACAGTCGAAAGCGTGACCCGAACGCCCATGCAAACTGCCTGGAAATTTTACAAAAAATGGATGGCGGAGGGGGCCCGCATACTATGAATTATAAAATTAGACCTTCTTCTTGAGTGCCATTTGAAGAAAATCAAAAAGATTACTTATAAGGAATTGGCCGTATAACCTTCAAGTTAGAATATGAACAAATTCTAAAAATAGTCGCAAATCCATGACTATTCAAAAACCAACTCCATGTACTCAGAATCCCCAAACATCTGCTCGGAGGCATCATTCAATTGAGAAGCAGTCAATGCAGTAACCTCTCTCCATGTCTTAGCCAGCGGATTAGGCTCATTAAACAAAATCACACTCTTAGCATTCGCCAGCATCCGGTTCTGTAAATTTTGTTGAGACAAGGCCAATTGACCCTTCAATTGAATCTTGGCCTGATTAACCTGATTATCTGTTAATGGTTTCTCCACAAATTTCCTTAATTCCCTCAAAACCAATTCCCTGGTTTTTGGATAATACTTAGCATCCGTTGCAAAATACAAATTAAAAATTCCCGAATCGGAATAAGCATGAAAACTGGAATCTATCGCGTAGCAAAAGCCATATTTTTCCCTGATATTCAAATTTAAGCGACTGTTCATGCCTTGACCACCCAAAATATTATTTACCAAAGTAAAGGCCAATCGATTGGGATGAAACAAATCATAACTTGCCTTGCCAATTACCTGGTGCACTTGGTTTAACTTCTTCTTCACCACCTTCTTCTCTAAATTTCCTGCCTTGGGTGCTACCCTACCGGCTACATTTCCAGAAAAATCAGCAGATTCAAATGCTTGTTCTACCTGTTTTACAACCTTGTTAAATGGCAAATTACCTACATAACTTACCACCAACTCCGAATTGGAAAAATTACGTCTGATAAAATCTCTCAAATGGCTTTGTTTGAAGGACTTTAAACTGGAAACTGTCCCCAAAATATTCCTACCTAATGGATGATCCGGGAAAATATGCTCATCAAAACAATCAAAAATATCTTCTGATGGATTATCCTTATACATATTTATCTCATCCCGTATCACTGCCTTTTCCTTCTCTATCTCCTTCTCCGGAAATGTACTATTTAACAAAATATCTGAAAGCAAATCAACTGCTCTAGGAAAAAACTCATTTAAAAAAGAAGTATAAATGGTGGTTTCTTCTTTTGTTGTATAAGCATTAAGCTCGCCTCCAACACTATCCATCCTGCTCAAAATATGGACTGTTTTCCGTTTGGAAGTCCCCTTAAATATGCAATGTTCAATAAAATGGGCTAAACCATTTTCATTTTCCAATTCATCCCTGCTCCCTGTTTTAACCATAACCCCTAAATGGGAGACTTCGGTTGCCGCCTGAAAATAAATCAGTCTAATTCCATTGTTGAATTCGTGAATCATCAACTGCAAATTTCGAGAATTAATGTTTACCACTAAAGTAGTAAGTCACAATATTTTCGAATGCGTAACATTGCATAAAAATATACATGATTAAAGTAGCCATTATCGAAGACGAAACAGACATTCGTAGCAGTCTAAGCATACTTATCAACGGAAGCGATGGTTTTGCCTGCATTGGGCAATTTGAATCAACGGAAGAGGCTATTTCCTCCATTCCGAGGATAAAACCTGACGTTGTTTTGGTGGATATCCAATTAACAGGAAAATCTGGAATTGAAGCAGTGAAGGAATTAAAACCCAATTTCCCTGATACCCAATTTGTCATGTTCACTTCCCTGGAAGATCCGGATTCGGTGTTCAATGCCTTAAAAGCCGGAGCTACAGGATATCTTACTAAAACTACGCGTCCATCTCAATTACTCGATGCTTTAATGGATGTCCATAAAGGTGGCTCTCCTATGTCGTCACAAATTGCTCGCCGGGTGGTGGCATCTTTCGGACATGCCGAACCAAATCAAAATGCCGAGAAATTATCAGCACGTGAACAAGAAATCCTGGGTCATCTTTCCAAAGGACTGAGGTACAAAGAAATAGGTGATATTCTCTTCATTAGTACTGAAACTGTACGAACCCACATCCGGAATATTTACGAAAAACTTCAAGTAAATTCCCGTACTGAGGCAATTAATAAAGTATTTAACCGATAAATTTTTTCTAAGATTTTGGCGGGCCCCTTTCGCCCACCTACCTTCCGGCAAAACCCCAAAAAGAACCATTGGGCTTCAGGTCACGCTATCGGCTGTAGTCCAAGCCCACTCCGCTAAACGCTGCGTTGGCTTGGAGCTACTTGCCTCTATCGTTGCCCGAGGTGCAAACCCCAACTTACCTTTTCCAAACAGCCTTTCACGGATTAAAAGGTTTCATTTGGGACATGATATTCAATCCCATCCAATATTGAGATAGGGCTTACTAAACCTATTACTAATACAATAGCAATTTTGAATTAGTCCCATTTGGCTATGCAATCATTGGCCAAAATAGTTTTAGCCTCGGCATTTACCACTGTAATCATCGAAATAGACTTTGGACTATTTCTCAAATAATACCAGGTATACAGTATGTTAAGCCTATTTTCAATAGGAATTAAAACCTAAAATTGGACTAAACATACTGTACAATCGATATAGCATTGGTATTACAGACTTGCATTCGATAAAAACAAAAAGCATCCGGCAATCCGAACAACTTGGATAAAGGCAAGCATGCCGGCCCACCAATCCTAAAACAAAAAAGCCCCGTCATACGACGAGGCTAATACGTTAAAGTCAGGTATTAATGACCATCGGTCTCACCCGGTTTAAGAGGAACGGTTTGTTGAACAAAGTCCTCATCCATTCCAGGCTTACTGTAGTCATAAGGCCAACGGTGTACTTCAGGAATAGCACCGGGCCAGTTACCATGAACATGTTCCATTGGAGCAGTCCACTCAAGAGTGTTTGCTTTCCAAGGATTGTGAGGTGACTTAGCACCTTTGAAAATGCTGTAGAAGAAATTGAATAAGAAAACACATTGAGCCAAAGCACCCAGGATAGCGAAGGTAGAAACCATTACGTTTATATCTGAAAGGCTATCAAACAATGGGAACTCGGTATTAGAATAGTAACGACGAGGAACACCGGCCAAACCTAAGAAGTGCATTGGAAAAAATACGCCATACACACATACGATGGTAGTCCAAAAGTGAATATAACCTAGTTGTTTATTCATTTGACGACCATACATACGTGGGAACCAATGGTAAACACCGGCAAACATCCCGAAAATAGCAGAAGCTCCCATTACAATGTGGAAGTGAGCTACTACGAAATAGGTATCATGAACATTGATATCCAAGGCAGAGTCACCAAGAATAATCCCGGTTAATCCACCGGTGATAAAGGTTGAAATCAGACCGGTAGCAAAAAGCATAGCCGGGGTAAATTTAATATTCCCTTTCCAAAGCGTAGTAAGGTAGTTAAACACTTTTACCGCTGAAGGAATCGCAACCAACAAGGTAGTGAAGGTAAACACAGAACCTAAGAAAGGATTCATACCGGTAACAAACATGTGGTGCCCCCATACGATACAAGAAAGGAAGGCGATAACCAAAATGGAACCAATCATAGCTTTGTAACCAAAGATTGGTTTACGAGCATTAGTAGAAATTACTTCAGATGTTAGACCAAGTGCCGGAAGCAATACGATATATACCTCGGGGTGACCCAAGAACCAGAATAAGTGTTGGAAAAGGATTGGAGAACCACCGGTATGCTCCAATGCATGTCCACTGATGTAGATATCAGAAAGGTAGAAACTAGTTCCAAAGGAGCGGTCGAAAATTAGTAACAATGCAGCGGCAAAAAGTACAGGGAAAGAAAGAACCCCAAGAATTGCTGTTACCAAGAATGCCCAAATAGTTAAAGGCAAACGAGTCATCGACATCCCTTTAACGCGTAAATTTATAACCGTAACGATGTAATTTAAGCTACCCAACAAAGATGAAACAATAAAAAGAGACATACTAACCAACCAAAGCGTCATACCCAATCCGGAACCCGGAATAGCCTGAGGCAATGCACTTAATGGAGGATAAACAGTCCATCCGGCAGAAGCAGGTCCACTTTCAACATATAATGAAACCATCATTATAGCACAAGAAAGGAAGAAGAACCAATAGGATAACATATTCATAAAACCGGAAGCCATATCTCTAGCACCAATTTGATATGGAATCAATAAGTTAGAGAATGTTCCACTTAAACCACCGGTTAGTACAAAAAACACCATGATAGTTCCGTGGATAGTAACCAAGGCAAGGTACATATCAGGACTAAGAACTCCACCCGGAGCCCATTTACCAAGGAAAGTTTCCAAAATTGGGAAACCTTTACCGGGCCATCCCAACTGTAACCTAAAGAAGGTTGACATAAGCATACCTACAACTCCCATAATTACAGCAGTAACCAGGAATTGTTTAGAGATCATCTTATGATCTTGCGAGAAGATATACTTGCTGATAAACGACTCTTCGTGATGATCGTCATGAAAATGCTCATGATCATGACCGTGTGCATCGTTGTGACCGTGTTCCAATGTTTCAGCGTGTGACATGTATGTTTAAATTCAGATTTAATGAATACTATTAATAAATTAGTGACCTGTAGTAACTGCTACAGAAGTGCTGTCTGGTTTAACTTTTAAAGTGTCTGTACCAACTGCTAAAGAATCTGGAGCCGGAGCTGCTTCTTCTTTTGGAGCATTGGACTCAGCGAAAGTCTTCTTGTCAGCTAACCAACGCTCATATTCTTCCGGAGTATCAACAACAATTTTAATTTGCATGTTGTAGTGAGAAGCACCACAAATCTTGTTACAAAGAACAAGGTAATCAAAATTCTCGTTATTGGTTTTAGCTCTCATTTCGGCAGTTGTAATTGTTGGCACGAAATGAAAACGAGTAGTCATACCGGGAACGCAGTTCATTTGCGCTCTAAAGTGAGGCATATATGCACTGTGTATAATATCACGTGAATGAAATAAAAAGTTTACTGGTTTTCCTACCGGAATATGAAATTCTCCGCGTACAATTTTATCATCTGCTGCGTTTGGATCATTCACATCAATACCAAGGTCATTAGCACCTTCAATCAAACGGAAAGAAGAATTACCAAGTTTATTATCCTTACCGGCATAGCGTGCAGTCCAGTCGAACTGTTTGGCATATAGCTCAATGATAGGAGTATCCTCCGGAGCAGGAGTAGTAATGTTGTTCCATGTTTGAATACCGTAAACAATCAAAGAGGTAAGAACAACTGTTGGTACAACGGTCCAAATCAATTCCAATTTAGTACTGTGAGAGAAAAAGGAAGAAACTTGACCTTTCTTAGAATAGTAGCGATAAATAAAATAGAATAAAAACAAGTGGGTTAAAAAGAACACCACTGTAATAATAGAAAGAGATACTGCAAACAATTTATCTGTTTGTACACCGTGCTCTGAAGCTGCTATTGGCAATAATAATTCAGCATACTTATCTACTTGCCATAGAAAAAAGCCAAAAAAGCCAATTCCAAAAACAACCCAAACCAAGGCATTAACTTTGGAATCGTTCTCTTTAAGTTCATTCACATCTTCGCCACGTAAGATGGCAGAAATCTCCATTACTTTCATTAGACGTGCCAGAGCTAGCACCCCCAATACAACTGTAAGTATTAATAACCAATTCATTGTCTGATCTTTTTACTGTAAATTTAGATTATACGTGGTGATGTTTAGATTCCTCAAGGAATGGGTAGTTTTTAGCTACCAATGGGGCTTTAGCTAAAGAGCTGAGAATTACGAAAATAAATAAACCGCCAAAGGCCAATAACATTCCAATTTCTAATAAACCAATTGAACCATGTTCTTTCACTGTTCCAGGCATCACCATGATGTAAACATCTAACCAGTGACCAATAATAATTACATATCCAACCAATTTAACGGTACCCCAACGTCTTTTAGCATCTCTGGTCATAAGAACCAAGAAAGGAAACAAGAAATTAACTACAAGGTTTAATACCCAAAGTACTTTGTAATTTTCCCAACGATCAAGGTAATAAGTCACCTCCTCCGGAATATCAGAATACCAAATCAACAAAAATTGAGCGGTCCATAGATAAGTCCAAAAAACGCTGAATGCAAACATAAACTTAGCTAAGTCGTGCAAGTGGTTTTCGTTCACATGCTCAAAGTAACCTTTTTCTTTCAAGTGAATTACCGTAAGAATGATGGTAGTAATTGCTGTAACAAACATTCCTGCAAAAACATACCAACCAAACAAGGTAGAGAACCAGTGGGTATCAATACTCATGATTAAATCCCAAGCCATGGTAGAAGAAGTAACTGCAAAAAACACTAGGAACCAAGCAGCAAAGTCCATGGATTTTCTATGTTTAACAAAACTTTCTTGAAGATCCTCTTGCAAAGAACGTTTGCGGAAAGCTCTCATAAACAAAGTCCAACCCACGAAATAGGCTAAAATACGAGCCCAAAAGAAAACCGGGTTAAAAAAGCCCTGCTTTCCGGCAATTACTTCATCGTAATGTTCCGATTCAGGGTTATACAAATTCGGATCCATCCAATGGTACAAGTGATTTAAGTGAAATTGTCCGGCAAGGATACAAATAAGCACTACTAAAGAACCGATAGGAAGATATTGCATAATAGCTTCCGGAACACGTTTCAAACCGGCAGACCAACCAGCCTCTGCAACGAATTGCACAGCAATAAAGAAGGTCGCACCTAAAGCGATGGCCATGAAGTAAAAGCCATTCACTAACAGGTTAGCCCAAACGCGAGTATCAGCATGTTCATGAATGGTAAATGCACCAATCAAGGCAAGTAGAAGTCCCCCGCCCATTAGGCCGTAGGTAAGCTTCTTGCTATTGTCTGTAAAGTTATAATTCAGATTCATTCTAATTTCGATCTAAGCTAGGTTATTACTGTTTTTGCAAGGTTTGAACATAACGAATGACGGTCCATCTCTCCAATTTGGATAGTTGAGAAGCATGTGAACCCATTAAACCTTTACCATAGGTAAGGGTATGGAACATTTTTCCTTCTGGCAAATCTTTTAGAACCGTGCTGTATCCCGGAGGCGGTGGGAAATTACCGGTTTGGGTAATACTTCCATCTCCTTTTCCTTGTTCACCATGGCAATGAACACAAAATTTGGTATACAATTCTTTTCCCTTTTCTACACTCTCCGGAGTTGCAGGTACCGGATTTACTACGGTTGCTGAAAGCTCATAATCTTCCACTTTCAGACTATAGGGAATGTAATTAATAGGATTTCCTTCATACGGATAGCTTCCTTGGGTAACAGTACCATCTACCGGACCTCTGGAGGTAACGCTATCAGCGAAGTTAGGATTAACATTGTAGTATTCATAACCCACCGGGCGGTACATATCGGGCATATACTCATAACCGGGGCTTAAGGCTTGTTTCCTGCAGGAAGTCCCTAGGATGGCTATACCAACACCTACAGCGATTGTTAAACCTAGATTGGAAATTTTTGGAATTCTCATTTTCAAATTACCACAAATTATTTTTCAGAAATTTCAATTGCACCAGTGGTTTGCAGAATTGATTTAATCTTTTCTTCTTCCACTTTGTTATCACTCAGGTTGATTTGCATCATAAACTTGTCATCCGTAGTTCTTGGATCCGGATTATGAGGCTCTCTTCCTGGATATAACTTATTAATTAACATAAAGGTGATTACCATGCCGTGTCCCGCACAAAATACAGTCATCTCAAACAATGGTGGAATAAAAGCAGGCAAATTCAAATAAAAGGCAAAGTTTGGTTTACCACCAATGTTCATCGGCCAATCATGAATCATCATGTACCACAACATTAATGCACCTAAGGAAAGTCCGGTAGCACCGTAAACAAAGGCACCGATGGACAAACGAGTTCTTGGTACACCAATAACAGGATCGATTCCGTGAACAGGAAATGGAGAAAATACATCTTTGATGCGTACGCCATTTCTGCGCAACTCCTTGGCAGAGTTTAACAACCTTTCGTCGTCATCAAATAGTCCGTATATGATTTTATTGCTCATTTAACTTATTGCTATTCTGATTAGTGTTTGAATTGTGCACCTGATGATTTCAAGATGGATTTTAACTCAGCCATCGCGATTACAGGGAAGGTACGACTAAATAAAAGGAACAAAGTAAAGAAGATACCATTGGTTCCGATAAAGATTCCGATATCTACAAAAGTTGGGTGATAAATCAACCAGCTTGAAGGAACATAGTCACGGTGTAGTGAGGTAACGATAATTACAAAACGTTCAAACCACATACCAATATTTACGAAGATAGAAATAATGAAAGTGGCAATCAAGTTACGACGTATTCCACGGAACCAGAACAACTGTGGAGTAATAACATTACATGTCATCATGCTCCAGTAAGCCCACCAATACGGACCGGTAGCTCTGTTCAAGAAAGCATATTGCTCATATTCTACACCGGAATACCAAGAAATAAACAACTCGGTTAAGTAAGCCACACCTACAATAGAACCGGTCAAGGTAATTACTTTATTCATCGATTCAACGTGATTCAAAGTAATATAAGCTTCCAAGTTCAATACTTTCCGAACGATTAACAACAAGGTTAATACCATGGCAAATCCGGAGAAGATCGCACCTGCCACAAAGTATGGAGGGAAAATGGTGGTATGCCATCCAGGAATAATGGAAGTAGCAAAGTCCATGGATACAATGGTGTGAACCGAAAGTACAAGTGGGGTTGATAAACCTGCCAACACCAAAGAAAGTTCTTCAAAACGGTGCCAAGCTCTAGCATTACCACTCCATCCAAAACTCAATACATTGTAGATGCTGCGACGCAATGGGTTACCAGACATTTGAGCTCTGTCACGAATAGTTGCGAAATCAGGAATCAAACCGGAATACCAGAATACCAAGGAAATGGTAAAGTAGGTAGTTACCGCAAAAACGTCCCACATCAATGGTGAGTTAAAGTTAACCCACAACGAACCAAATTGGTTTGGAAGTGGAAACAACCAATAATCTAACCATGGACGACCGGTGTGCATTGTTACGAAGATGGCAGCACAAATAACCGCAAAGATGGTCATCGCCTCCGCAGAACGGTTAATAGACATACGCCATTTTTGACGGAACAACAATAAGATAGCTGAAATCAGGGTTCCGGCGTGACCGATACCAACCCACCAAACGAAATTGGTGATATCCCATGCCCAACCTACTGTTTTGTTTGCTCCCCAAGTTCCTATACCTGTACCAATGGTGTAGGCTAAACAACCAATACCATAAAGGGCGGTAAGGGCTGATAAACTAAAAACAATCCACCACCATTTATTGGCTTTCCCTTCCACCGGAAAGGAAATATCCTCAGTGATTTGATGCCAGGTTTTTTCACCTAAAATTAAGGGTTCCCTGTAATTTGATTCGTGACTTGCCATTTACGCTTCTACTATTTAAGTTAGTATCTGAGATTTTTAATTTTAACTAAAAACTTTAACGTTTTTGTTTTCTTCTACACTACGGTTACGAACTTTGGTCATGTACCAAATGTTTGGCTGAATACCTACTTCCTCTAACATGTGGTAACCACGTTCATCTTTAGAAACTTTTGCTACTTCAGTTGCTTCATCATTCAAGTCACCAAACAAAATTGCATTGGTTGGACAAGCAGTTTGACAAGCAGTTTGGATTTCACCATCGTTAATCTTACGACCTTCTTTCTTAGCTCTTAACTTACCACCTTGGATACGTTGAACGCAGAAAGAACATTTCTCCATAACCCCACGTGAACGAACTGTAACATCCGGATTGATGACCATTTTACCCAAATCATCGTTGAAATGGAATGGGAATTGCTCGTTATCAAAATATTTAAAGTAGTTGAAACGACGCACTTTATATGGACAGTTGTTAGCGCAGTAACGGGTACCAATACAACGGTTGTAAGTCATTTGGTTTAAACCTTCGTTACTATGTGTTGTAGCTGCGACTGGACAAACTGTTTCACAAGGAGCGTGGTTACAATGTTGACACAACATTGGTTGGAAAACTACTGAAGGATTTTCGGATGCATCTTCCATTGCCAAAAACTTATCAATTGCACCTATTCCTTCTTCTTCTGCCCTTTCTTCAGTCATTTCAGAAGTATAGTAACGGTCGATACGCATCCAATGCATCTCCCTGTTTCTTCTAACCTCATCTTTACCAACAACGGCAACGTTATTTTCACTTGTACAACTTGTTACGCAAGATCCACATCCGATGCAGGAATTCAAATCAATTGTCATACCCCAACGGTGACCTCTTTCGATTGGATGATCATCCCAAAGATTGATTTTAGTTGCAGCTACTTTACCGTGGTTGGTAGTTTGCAATTTTTTATCAGGGTTTCCGGATTTTGGATCTTTAATATAATCGGCCAACAATGTTTCTTTCACCATATCCCTACCCATCAACGTGTGGTGAGTTTGGGTAGCAGCTACCGGGTATTGCTCGTTGGCTTTAGAAACGCTCACATTTAGATTTGTGTACTCGAAATAACCATTGCTGCTAGAAACCATGTTAAATAGGTTAGCACCAATTCCATCCGCTGTTTTACCGGCTTTAGTTCTACCATAACCCAAGGCGATTGCAATGGTACCGGCTTTTTGACCCGGTTGAGGTATTGCAGGTAGTTTAACCGATTTACCATTGGCAGTAACTTCTACCATATCGGCCATTTCCCAGTTATCACCATCTTGGAAGGTAGTTAAACCTAATTTAACCATATCCGGAACAGCCATTGCAACATAGTTATCCCAAGTATATTTAGAAATTGGATCAGGAAGCTCTTGCAACCAAGGATTATTGGCCTGAGCACCATCACCCATTCCGGTTTTAGTGTAAATGACTAATTCAAAGGCTCCACCTGAAACTTTGGTAGCGGCAGCAGCGGCAGCATTTAAATCGGCTACATTGCTTACCGGAGCAGCAGGAGCCAATGCAGTTTCAAAAACTCCACCTTGTAAAGAACGAACCCAGAATTCATCTGCACTGTAGCCAGCGCTTGATTTTGAAAGTAAGCTAGTAGCCCAGAAGTTCTTAATAAAGCTATGGTAATCTCCGGAAATATCAGCCCAAGCCATCAAACTTTCTTGCATTTGACGTGTCTTGAACAAAGGAGCGATGGTTGGTTGAGTAATACTGTAGAAACCGGCTTTTGGCTCGGCATCATCCCAACTCTCTAAGTAATGGTTGGAAGGTGCCAGGTATTTAGTTAAAGAACCTGTTTCATCTGCACGATCACCAAAATAAACACTTAAGCCTACTTTTGGAAGTGCTTCAGCAAAACCGGCTAAAGAATAAGCAGGGTTGCAACCATTTATTAGCAGAGCATCAACACTACCACCTTTCATATCATTCAATAAGGCGATAACCTGACTATCTACGCCTTGACGCAAATTGATCGGGTTATCCAGGTCAATGGTAGTACCATAGTTTCCAAGTAATGCATTGATTGCATTAACAATGATTTGCACATTTGAATCATTGGAACCGGCAACAACGATAGATGCCCCTTTATTTGCCCAAAGTTCATTTGCAGCTTTTGAAATAGCTTTATCGGCTTCGGTTCCGGAAGAAGCTAAAGTAGCTGCACCGGCTTTCTTAGCCAACTCATTGTAGAGATTAACAAGAGCTTTAGCAGATTGAGAGGCTTTAATTGCTACGCGTACATCCGCATTGGAACCGGTCAAAGAAAGCGCGGTTTCAAATTGGAAGTGGCGGCTCATAGCCTTGTTTTTTGGGTTACGGGTATTTCCATAAGCCTTAGCAAATGCATTACCATTTAACCAAGTATTTAGGAAATCTGCTCCGAAACTTACGATAACTTTTGCTTTGTCGAAGTAGTAATCAGGGATTACGGATTTACCAAAGCTGGCAGCATTGGCAGTAATTAATCCGGAATACGAAATTGCATCGTAAGTAACTACCTCAGTAGTTGGGAATTTTGCCTTAAACTGAGCAAGCAATGCTTTGGTTGAAGGACTAATGATAGTTGAAGTTAAAACTCTGATTTTACCACCTTTGGCGCTAATCTCAGCCAATTTTGATTTAACTTCCGAATCAAGAGTAGACCAGCTAATTTGACGTCCGCCGGCTTCAGGTGATTTAGCACGACCACTGTCGTACAAACCTAAAACGGAGGAGTTAATTCTGGCATTTACGGTTCCTTTAGAAAAACCGGACACTTTATTACCTTCAATTTTAATAGGACGACCTTCGCGAACTTTAACAAGAATGCTTGCGTAGTCATTGCTATCATAGAAGGTAGAAGCATACCAGTTGGCTACACCGGGAGTTATATCTTCCGGTTTGTTTAAGTATGGAATCGCACGGTTTACAGGAGCTTCACAGGCTGCTAAGGTTGCGGCAGCAGTGGAGAATCCCAAAAACTTAAGGAAATCACGACGGTTTGTAGAAGTTTCTCCAACTTTCTCGTGGCCAAGTAGCTCTTCTACTTTAGCATTCTCAGGAAATTCAGACTCTACTGATTTTTTGAAAGATTCGCTAGGATTTAGTTGTTCTAGACCTTTCCAGTATATTTTATTGCTCATCGTTGGGATTATGCAAAGAGTTTTTGAAATAGTTTCAGATTAGTAGTGACATTTGGAACACTCGGTACCGCCCATTGTTTCAACGGTTACTTTTTCCATTCGGTCAAGTGATTTTTGGTTGTTCGCTTTCAAATATTTATTGAAACGGTGCTTGATGTCATCATAGTAAGGGTTACCAGTCATAGTAACTTGAGTTTCCCTGTGGCAATTAACACACCAACCCATCGTTAGAGGAGCATGTTGACTAACAACTGCCATGGAATCAACTGCACCGTGACAGGTTTTACATTCCACTTTACCAACCGAAACGTGTTGTTGGTGGTTGAAGTAAACGTGATCAGGCAAGGTATGAACTTTGATCCATTTAATTGGTTTTTGGTTTGGACCATAGGATTGAGTAGCAGGATTGTAATCCAATGCTTCATAAATTTTAGCAATTTCGGTTTTCCCTGTGTTTGGACCACTGGTTATTGCTTTGTGGCAGTTCATACAAACATTGGCTGAAGGGATACCTGCATGTTTACTTCTTTCAGCACCAGAGTGACAGTATTGACAATTGATTTTGTTAACACCGGCGTGTAATTCGTGGGAGAATTTAATTGGTTGTTCAGGTTGGTAACCAACATAAACACCTACACCCATCATGGCGTCCCATCCTAATTTAAATACCCAAAGAACAGCTAGGAAACCACCAACAGCGACTAATCTCTTGTTATTGGCCATCCAATAGCGAACTCCATCCATTCCTTCATGCAACTCCGGCGGAGTAGTTCCTTCTTTCTCAGCAATTACTGTTTCAAGGTTATGTTTAATACGACCTGTAAACAAGAAGACCAAGATAAATAATAAGGACAGACCCAACAAAATGTAGGTTACTGTATTATCATCCTGAGGAGCAGCTTTTTGTTCTGCAGCAGCAACAGGAGCGCCCGCTTTAGGCTCTTCTTTTGGTGGAGCAATAATGTAGTCAACAACCGCATTCAAGTCCTCATCACTGAGGTATTCAAATGCTGGCATTGCGCCTTTGTTGTTATCATTGTAAACCTTCACGGCATAAGCATCACCAGACTCTCTGAGTTTGATGTTGTTCTTCACCCATTTGGTCAACCAATCTTTGGCTGGGGAAGGAACTCGACCGGCGATTCCTTCCAAACCGGGACCGTTGACCTTCTCGGAGGTTACTTTGTGACAGGCAGAGCAATTCGCCTTAAAAATTGCTTTTCCATCCGCTGCAGCAAACGCATTTGACGCAGAAAAAACGGATAGGACTAAGGTAAATAGAAGTAAATGTTTTCTAAAATTCATGGAGCCTTCGCGGTTTGAACCTATTGATTTCTCTAATTTTTAGTGTTTCGGAACGTTGGAGAAACCCTCCAAAATTCCGCCGCAAAAATAGAAACACACGAGAAGTGTGATTAACTTTTTTTAAAGATTTACTAATTTAGAACAATTCTAAATAAGAAAGGTCAAAACTTAGGTACTTTTTCCAAAAAAAATGAGGTTGAAATTCCGAATAAATCTCCCTTCAATGCATGGAATAATTACTTTTGCATTTATGAATTGGATCTTGTTACCCTGCCTAACTCTATGCATTATAATAGGAAACGTATTTTTTTCTTTTTCCCAAGAAAGAGATTCCACTCGAAAAGGCAGTGTGATTATTAACGAATCGTCCGAAATTAAGACCTTGGTTGAAACTTATATTAACGAGTCTTCGTCCAAAAAAACTTGTGAAGGTTTTCGAGTTCAGGTACTTTCTGAATCCGGAAACGATGCAAAAAAGAAAGCCAACGATGCCAAAACCACTTTTTTGAGTCAATTTTCCAAGTACCCGGCCTATTTAATTTTTCAAACTCCCAATTTTAAAATTCGGGTGGGTGATTTTCGGACCAAACTGGAGGCCTATCATTGTTTAAAGGAAATTCAGTCCGTTTTTCCGAATGCCTTTGTTGTAAAGGATGAAATTCAATTTCCTGCAATTGAAAATTAATTCAGGGGATAGCCAACTGTTGTAAAATTCCGGCTTTTAATTGTACTTCTTCCCATTCCTTTTCAGGATCTGAATTAATGGTGATGGCCGAACCGGTGGCATAGAAGAACTTTTGTTCCGTAAGGTTGACAAAGATGCTGCGAATCAATACATTGAAATCGCATTCTCCAGTTGGTCCAACATACCCAAAACTTCCCGAGAAAGGTCCACGGGCAAAACATTCGTACTGTTCGATTAATTCCATCGCCTTTACTTTGGGTGCACCGGTCATGGATCCCATTGGAAATAAGGACTTAAACAAGTTTTCCGGGGTATAATTTTCCATTAACCGGCCTTGAACGGTTGAAACCATCTGATGCACATTGGGGAAGGTGTATACGCCACAGAGTTCATTGACCTTCACACTGCCAGGAAAACAAATTTTAGAAAGGTCGTTTCGAGTTAAGTCCACAATCATGCAATTCTCGGCTCTTTCCTTTTCATTCGTTTTTAGTTCGCTTATCAGGCTTTGGTCAGCTTGACGATTCTGACTTCTGGGGGCAGTACCTTTCATTGGTTGCACCCAAATATCCTGACCAACTCTTTTGAAAAAACGTTCCGGACTTAAGGAAATTATCAGGGTATTACCTATTCTGGAAAAAACAGAAAATGGAGCCTGAGCTAAAGCATTTAATCGAATAAAGAGATTTGCCCAGTCGACATTTTTATAGGATCCATCACTGGGAATACAATAGTTTATCTCATAAATATTCCCGGCCTTGATATGCAATTTTAATTCGTGGAGTATCTCCAAAAATCTATTCAAATCTACACCGGGATGTATGGAAATTTCCGTTGGTTCGGAAAAGGATTCGGAGTTGTTTTGTCCATAGGCCGACCAAGCCGACTCTAAGGTGAAGTATACCGATTTGGCTTCAAAAAAAACGGGATGTTCAGAGTAAGGCAAAAAGGAGGGATTGCTTGAAAAGAGCGATGGTTCCACTTTATTCTTATAATCATAGGGGACCCAACCAAAATGCCAAGCACCATTAGATTCAGGCCATTTAGATGCGGGAGAATTATCGTCAGACACCCCAAGCAGAAATTCATTCTCCACCGGAAAATTATGTCCGGAAGAATTGGATAATAGCAAGGCAAAATCAGATGGCTGATTCCATAATCCCTGCACTAATTGACTTAATTTTTGTGAATCCATGTAAAACCAAAGCAAAGTTGCATTAAATTTGGCTCTAAGTAATGTATATTCTTGGTGGGCAAGATAAAAAAACCGGTCGTTCGTAGATATTTTGTAAATATATTTTGATGGTTGGTGTTAGAAAGTTACTTTTGTTCACATAAGCTTTTAGACTATGCTAAAATTTTATCGCAATTCACTACTGGCAATCACTGTAATTTCGGCGTTACCAGAAATTACGAAATCCCAATCTACCAAACTGGTAAATGGCGGAGCTAAGATTAACATCAGCTCCGGTACCTTTGTATCCACAGAGGATTACGTTAATTCCACGGTGAGTGGTACCGACGGTGCCGTAACTAACAGTGGAGCTATTAAATTAACCGGAAACTGGACCAACAATGCAGCCAACGGGGTATTTACAACGAACGACGGCTATGTTGGATTTTATGGTTCATCTCCTCAAACTATTGGTGGAACTTCCGAAACAAAATTCAATAATGTATATATGGATTTTGGAAGTGCCAATAAAATCTTAGGTGTAAATACCACCATAGGAGGAGGTTTTGCTTCACCTTCAGGGGTTTTAGAGCTAAACGACGTAACCATTGAGTTAAACAGCAAACGCTTGACCATTACAAACCCAAGTAACACTGCTATAGATAATGCTGGTGGTTTTATCCGCAGCGAAACTACCCCGGCAGCCGGCTATGGCATTTTACGCTGGAACCTTGGAACCTCTACAGGATCTTATGAGATACCTTTCGGAACCAACTCTAACAGCGATATTAAATTCATTTACAATGTTGACAATGCTGCAGGTGTTGGAAGCGGTTACATCGATTTCGCTACCTACCCTACTGCCGGAGGCAATACTCCATTTGCAACCGGTGTAACACACGTTACCAACGATGCCGGAGTAGATAACTCAGCTAAAGTATATGACCGTTTCTGGATTATCTCTCCTAACGGATTTACCACCAATCCTAAAGGTAAATATGTATTTAAATATTTGACTGGAGAAATGGACGGAGCCTTGGAAACCAACCTTCGCGCACAACGTTTTAACACTGCACTAGGCAAATGGGGTGACTGGTTGTACAGCCCTCCACCAAATACCGGTTCTAAAACCGTAACCTTGGATATTGCCAACCCATTGGATTATTTCGATACCTGGACACTTGCCGACAACAGCAATCCTCTTCCAATTGAATTGGTGAGCTTCTCCGGAGAGTGTAATGGCAACAACGTAAGCCTTACCTGGACTACCGCCTCTGAAATTAACGTAAGTCATTACGAAATCGAAAGAACCTTGGATGGTATCCACTACGACAAAGTTACAGAAGTAGTAGCAGTTGGTTTTTCAAACAACCTTCACTCCTACTATGCCAAAGATGAACACCCTTATTCCGGTACTGCATACTACCGCATTAAAAGTGTTGACCTAGACGGAAGCGTTGAGTATTCTGATTTAGTTGCTACCGGTTGTCAATCCAACGACAACATCGAATTTAGCTTTCAAAATGCTTACCCTACCGGCGAAGGCAATTTGAACCTGGTATTTACTGCTGAGCAAAACGAAGGATTTGAAGCTTCCTTATTCGATATGTCGGGTAAATTAATCGCCAGCACCAACGGAAATGCTTCTGTAAAAGGTAACAATACCAGTCCAATGTTTATTGGAGACCTTGCCCCAGGCATTTATGTAATTAATATGTTGAATGGCGATCGCCTTTTTAGCAAAAAAATATTTGTAAAATAGTATAGTCCGAATAAAAGTAAAGAAGGCTGTTCTGAAAAGGCAGCCTTTTTTTATGCCCTCCACTTTAGTAGACATCCAAAACAAGTTCCTTCGGCCTCCATTTTATACATTATTATACTGTTAATAGAAAACAAGACAGGAATTAACTCTATTTTTTAATAGTTGGCGGGTCCCTTCGCCTAGAACATGTCACGCTTCCCTTTGATTGGTGCAAGGCTCAGGTCGGGCTATCCGTTCCAAGTCCTCGCCGCCCTTGGCTATCGCCGCGTGCGTCTGTGGGCTTTCCACTACTATCCCTACCCGGGGTGCAAACCCAAAATGTTGGCAAGGAATAGCCACTATTGTTGGAAAATTTAATTTTTTGCAACCATAAGGCTCCCCAAATTATTGAAAAAAGCGCCACCCTCCGGCCTTGCACCCCGGGCAACGATTGAAGCAAGTACCCCACAGCCCCAAACACTTTTGGGGCGAGGAGTACTGCGGAAAGCGTGACCTTTTTGCGATAAATTAAACCGGGAGTTTGCACGAAATAATGCCGCAAAAAGGGGCCCGCCAAATTATCTTAAAATAAACTACTTTTACCCTAACCAAACCGAACTGGGTATTGATGAAAAATTACCTGATTAAGCTTACTGTACTGAGCGTTTTAATGGGTGTAGCTGCTTTACTTTCGATGACTACCCCAAGGCCAGAGGAAAAAAGACTAGGATTTCATACCACGGAACAACTGGACAGCTTTCGTAAACATTTGGCCAGCCCTATTGAACCAGGGGAATATTTCCTTACACCATACCGTTGCCAGGGCTGCCACGGACATGATCCACAGGGAATTGCCATGGTAACAGAAAGCGGAAAAGATGTGAACCTGTTTGACGACTGGGAAACCTCGATGATGGGCTTGTCCGCTTACGACCCTTTGTGGAGAGCCAAAGTAAGTCAGGAAATTTTGACCAATCCGGCACATAGCAATGAACTACAAACCTTGTGTACCCGCTGCCATGCGCCGATGGGACATTATTCTGCGATGTTTAAAGGACACGAATTTTATACTTTGGCAGAAGTAGTACATGACTCCCTTGGATTAGGTGGAGTGGGATGCGGTGGTTGCCATGCTATTGGCCCTAATGGACTGGGAAGTACGTTTACAGGAATTATTCCGTTTGACACCAACCGGGTTGAATATGGACCATTTGAAAACCCAATGGCGGGTCCAATGCAATTGTATGTTGGATTAACACCAACCTATAGTCAACATGTAAGTTCGGGTGAATTTTGTTCGCCTTGTCATACCCTTATTTCCCATACTGTAGATTTAGAAGGAAACCCAACCGGTGGAGTATTTGTGGAGCAAGCAACCTTTCATGAATGGAAAAATTCGGTGTATCCATCGCAGAATAAAACATGTCAAAAATGCCACATGCCACAGGTGGAGGATCCCATGCGGATTGCTGTGGGTTACCTCGCGATAACACCCCGCACACCATTTAACCTGCATAGTTTTGCCGGGGCCAACAGGTACATGGTGGAGTTGATTAAACAAAATAAAAACAGTTTATCGATTTCTGCACCAGATGCAAATTTTGATTCCACCTTAGCAGCCATTGACCGAATGTTATTAGGACAAACTTTGCAATTAAGCACCCATTTGGATTCGATGGCCAATGATACGGTGTATGTGAAGGTAAAGCTGGAAAACAAGGCCGGGCATAAATTTCCGAGTGGGTATCCATCGAGGCGAGCGGTTTTGCAAGTAACACTGATTGGAGAAACAGGAGACACCTTGTTTATTTCAGGGCAATCGGATGCAGTTGGAAATGTAGTTGGGGTTGATAGTCCATTTGAGCCACATTATGACCTAATTACCTCTGCCGACCAAGTTCAGGTATATGAGATGATTATGGGCGATGTAAACGGAAACCGAACAACTGTTTTGGAACGAGCAGCCATTCATTTGAAAGACAACCGATTGGTTCCACAGGGCTTTACCACTACCCATGCAAGTTATGATACAGTTCAAATTGTTGGAGGGGCAGCCACGGATGCCAATTTTAACCATATCAACGGAATAGAAGGAAGTGGAACAGATGAGATTTACTATCACCTGGCCTTACATGGATATTCCGGTGAGGTAAAGGTTGTAGCCAAAATGTTATATCAAACAGTTATGCCATCGTGGTTTGATGAAATGTTTATGTTGAGTTCTGCCGAAATTGATTCCTGGAAAGAAATGTATTTGAACTCAGACAGAAGCTTGATTACAGTGGACAAGGATTCCCTGACGATACTGCCGGTATCGTGGTATTCCAAAGGGAAGAATCAACCCAAGGTTTGGCCTATGCCAGCGACAGATGGGCGATTTAATATAGAAACCGGAACTCGGCTAGTTGAGATTAAGGTTTACGATTTGGAAGGAAATATGGTGAGGTGGATAAAAAACCCGGCAAACACCAAGCGATTGGAGTTGTACCTTCCGGGGAGAAAGGGTTGTTATATTCTTAAGATACAAACAGTTACCGGAGAATATACCCAAAGAATTCTGAGCATTTAGTTATAAAAATAGTAGTACATTTACCCAAGATAAAATACCCAACAAATGAAAAAATTGTTTACCTGTATACTTTTAGGGGCATCTGTTTCAAGTATGGCACAGACCGCCTTTACGAATGGTGTTGCCCGATTTACTGGCAATGCTCACAGTGGAGTTTGCACCGCTGTAGTAGATTGGAATGGAGATGGATTAGACGATATTATTGCATTGGATCAGGGAAATTCGGTAGTGGTTCATGTTCAAAAAACGGGTTCACAATTTCAAAATGTGTCATTGGGAAGTTTTGGAGAAGGTTCAGGTTGGTCGTGGGGGATGGCGGTAGCTGACATTGACAAGAACGGGTATTTAGATGTTTTGGCGGGAGGATATGGTCCGGCAGTAAAAATATTAATGAGTAATAACCAAGGCAATGGTTCGACTTTGGTATCCTTACCGAATTCCAATTATTTTTTACAAAATGTGACATTTGGAGATTTTAATAACGACGGCTGGATTGATGTATTTTGCTGTGATGACAATGCTGCGGCTCATGTATATGTGAACGACGGGGCCGGAAATTTACAGATTTCGGGCATCATAAACACCTCCCTGAATCCGGGCATAAATTATGGTGGAGACCCGGCTGATAGCGGAAATTATGGCAGCGTTTGGACCGATTTCGACAACGACGGAGATCAGGATTTGTATGTTGCACATTGCCGTCAAAGCAGCAGTGACCCAACGGATTTACGCCGGATAAACCGTATGTTTGTTAACAATGGTGATGGAACTTTTACTGAAAATGCTGCCGCCTATGGTTTAAACATTGGCTGGCAAACCTGGACGGCCAGTTTTGGAGATATTGATAACGATGGAGATTTTGACTTGATGTTAACCAACCATGATTACCAAAGTCAGATTTTGGAAAACGATGGAAGCGGCCATTATACCGACATTACAGCCACAACCGGATTTACTACTTCTGACATTACCCCGATTGAAAGTGTAATGGAAGATTTTGACAATGATGGATTTGTGGATTTATTGATTTCCGGTTCTGATGTTCGCTTTTTTCACAACAACGGGGATAAAACATTTACCCGAATCGACAACCTAATGAATGCAGGCATGCTCACCTTTGCCACCGGAGATTTGAACCACGACGGTTTTATTGATATATATTCCGGTTATGGATCTATCTACACCACACCGAGTTCCATAGCGGATATGTTGTGGGTAAACAATGGCAACGAAAACCACTTTTTTACCCTTACCTTAAAAGGAACCGCCACCAATATTGGTGCAGTAGGTGCCAAAGCCATGATTTATGGTACCTGGGGAGTACAAGTTAGGGAAGTAAGAGCAGGAGAAAGTTATGGCACTCAAAATTCTTCGCAACTTCATTTTGGGTTAGGAAATGCAACTGCAATTGATTCAGTTGTTATTCATTGGCCATCGGGTATTGAACAAACCATCCAAAATCCGGCTATTGATCAATTTTTAACCATTACTGAAAGTACTTGTATTTCACCTGAAGCCATATTAAGTTCAACCGGTCCAATGGTATTATGTGTTGGACAGGATTTAACTCTGAATGCTCCAAGCGGTGCCGGTTATTCTTATGTATGGTCAACCGGAGAAACCACTCCAAGCATAACCGTGAATACAGAGGGTGAATACGGGGTTAGGGTTAGTTTGAGCGGAAATGCATGCAGTTCTGTTTCAAAAACCATTTATTTACAGATTGCTCCCGATGAAACCCCTTCGATTTCGGTCAATGGGGATTTGCAGGTTTGCCGTGGAAGTGTTGTGGTCCTTTCCGGTCCATCCAATGCGTTGGCCTATAGCTGGTCAAGCGGACAAAACACCCAAAGCATTGATGTAACCCAAAGCGGAAGTTATGTATTAACCATACAGGGAGCCTGCCAAAACTGGACTTCAGATCCGGTGGATATTACGGTATTGGCAGAAAATGCACCTGTGAGTCAGAATTATATTATTCCGGTTCCACAGAGTGTTACCCTTTCCGCTACCGGAAATAACCTTACCTGGTACGATGCTCCGATTGGAGGGAATGTATTGGGAACGGGAAATACTTATACTACTCCGGTGATTCAAAGCCTGACAACTTATTACGTGGAAGGCACAGAAACCCTTACCGGAGCCACTCATGATGTAGGAATGATGATGCCAAGCGGTGCCAGCCAATACAGTGGTGACAACAATACCAATGCAATCACCTATTTCGATGTTTACTCTCCGGTAACGCTTGTTTCGGTACGAGTTTACACCGATTTACCCGGAGATCGTAACATTCAGTTATTTGACGGAAATGGTGGTTTGGTATATAGTCAGGTATTTACCATCTCACCTGATTCCATGGATTTGCATCTGAACTGGAGTTTAAATCCGGGTACAAACTATTCTATTTCTACTGATGCAAGTTATAATCAGGTAATTCCGAACAACAACGGAGGAAGCACTCCACGCTTAAAACGTAACAATGTAGGCGGAGTTTACCCATATACCCTGAACGGACGTATGAGCATTACCGGTAACAGTATAGGAAGTCAGTACTACTATTACTTCTACGACTGGAAGGTTCAGGATCCAAGCATGGAATGTACAACCGAACGCACCGAGGTTAATGTTGATTTAGCCGTTTCGGCCGAAGAAAACAGTTTGGAAGGATTTGGAATTTATCCTAACCCAACGGCCGGAAAATTCGAAATAAATACTACCCAATTTCAGGGAACTATTGCCCGTGTGCTAGATTTGACCGGACGCACCTTGCATGAAGTTGAACTTAAAAGTGCCAAAACCGAGCTTAATCTGGTTGGTTTGAGTGCCGGAATTTACCAGGTTTCACTTGAAAATGAGCAAGGTAGAAGGACAGAGAAATTGGTAATTCGATAGATTCAATAGCCTCTTATTAACTACAAAAACCAAATTCGGGTAGGGCGTTTCAACTACCTGAATTTGGTTTTTGCATTTGATTGTTTTTGTTGAGCCTAGCTAAACAAAAAGTCAATGTCTTCTTTACTAAGTTTTTTCACAAAGGCAGTGTCGTCACCTACAATATCGCCGGCAAGTTTTTTCTTCTTTTCTTGGAGTTGCAAAATCTTCTCTTCCACGGTATCCTTGCAAATCATTTTATAGGCGAAGATGTTTTTTGTTTGGCCTATGCGATGGGTACGATCGATGGCTTGTTGTTCAACTGCCGGGTTCCACCAGGGATCAACGATATACACGTAGTCGGCAGCAGTTAGGTTCAGACCTGTTCCACCTGCAGTAAGGCTGATGAGGAACACTTTGCAATCCTCGTCGTTTTGGAATTTTTCTACTACTTCCTTGCGATTTTTAGTCTTACCATCGAGGTAGGCAAACGGGATACCATGTTCTGTTAGCTTTTTGGCCATAATATCCAACATACCTAAAAATTGAGAGAAAATTAAGGCTTTGTGATTGCTCACGTTTTCGGTTATTTCCCTAATTAATTCTTCGGCTTTAACTGATTCGGTGGTATGGTAACGGTTATCGGGAATCAGGCTGGGGCTATCGCAAATTTGACGTAGACGCATTAAACCTTGCAGAACGTGCATATTGCTTTGTTCCAAACCGCTATCGGCGATACGTTGCATAAGGAAGTCGCGGTATTCGTTGCGAAAAGCATCATACACCCGACGTTGATTAGCGCCCATTTCGCACCAAAGAACCATTTCGGTTTTCTCCGGAAGGTCTTTAGCAACTTGCTCTTTGGTACGACGGAGCATAAA
>JAIBAJ010000050.1 GCA_019695265.1 Bacteroidia bacterium
TGCCAGAACACAAAAAGTCGAATGTTATATTTTTCAAATTAGATGCTCTTAAATCGAACCATTTTGAAGGATATTAAACGAAAAATGGCGTCTAAAGGTGGTTTTTGGACAAACTGTCGTTGCCCGATGCGAAACCGACCCAAGTAATTTCAAACCAACTTATCACTGTATCTATCAATCTTCAAACCCGGCTTTCAATGTTTATACCAAAATTGTCATTTGACTTGTCTCGAAACGTAGTTTAAAATTTCTATTGACAATTTTGGGTTTATGCAATAAATTTAGGGTAACTAAAGAAAAATCCTTGCAGCCGGAACTATTTAGAATCTTTGGATTTGTCAGCTTTAGGCAGATAGTCCATAAAAATCCAATTTATACCAAACTTCATTGCCCCACCCGGAAAAGGGTAAGCATTTACCGTATACACCGGTTTTGAATCCCATATTGCATTTAATCGCTCATATTTAAAAAAGAACGAACTACGTTTTACTCTTGCAGAAATATAAATATCAAGGCTGTAGGCATTCCCAACCTTAACTCCGGGATTAACATACCATTGAAACAGTTCAGGTTGATAGGCGTACGATTGAAAAGAGGAACAATAAGCAAAATCGGTTCCTACTCTCATTAGCATTGCCTTTTTAAAAACCCAACTCTCAAAAAACAAACCGGTTCTTCCCCAGTAGCTTGGTAAGGGTAAAACCTTGGTATTACTGATTATCTGCCCCTGTCCATTTAAGTAATATCCCCATTTTTTCCAACGAAATGTCTTTTGAAGTTTTGCTTCCAATACATGAATTAGAGCGGGTAGTTGTTTAGGCAAACTTAAAGAATCAAGGTAGGTGAAATTATAGACTGTTTTATAAGCTATCCAAACATTTAGCTTATTTTTTGGCAAAGAAAAAAGCCCATCTATTCTAAAAATTTGAGATTTATCCCACGCATTGTCCCAATAAAAGTGGGTTGTAGACCATTTTGCAAACTGCCAGGCGGGGGCTTGATTTGCAAATAACAATCCAAATCTGATATTTGGTTTCTCCAAGCTATCCTTACCCAACAAAAAGCAAATGGAGGGCCGAATGCTAAAGTCGCCTTTGTTGTAACCGGATAGTTCCATTTGAGCATAAACATCTAAATACATTCGTTTCCCAAAACCCAATCGAATATCTCCCCATAAAGAAGTATTAATGGAATGGCGAGCCTCTGTTTCCTGAGTAAAAAACCAAAGAGAACTTTTTACACCGGCTGTCCATTTTCGCAAAAAGAACTGTTCATTTTGGTTGGTCAAAAAAATCTTATTCTCAAATGATTGCAGTTTAAAACTATCTTGAATAATGGAGTCGCCAATGGCCTGGGGATAATAGGAATGATTTTGATTTGGGTCGGAATAAGAATATTTTTGTTGATTAAACTCAAATTCATGACCAATTTTGAGGTTGTAAACGCCCCGTTTTCTAATTGAATCGAGCGGAATGGAATCTATGGCCTTGCCAATGGAATAGCTATGAGATAGCAATGCCCCTATTCGTTTGGAAACCGAGAAAGCTTCCAGAAGGTTTACTTCCTGCAAATTAGCAGCCTCCCCTTCTTGGTACACAACTCCACCATTTTCCTGGTTTTTATTGTTTCCAACCAGAAAAGCAGCAAGCAATCCATACCTAAAATTACGCGAGTGGACTCTTACATAAACATTCAGATCTGTGCTTGTATTTTTCCCATTGGTATAGAAACCTTCCGACGAAATTCGTTTCAATTGAAATCCGCCTGAAACGTATTTCCCAAACCGTTGAGCATGGTCTGCCAAAATCAAATTTTCTTTCTTGGTACCAAAATAATAGGCTACCCTCGAAAAAGGAACATTTGTTTCCAATAGATTCATTTTGGGGAATGAAAAATTCCATTTGGAAAGAGAATTTATTCCTAATTGCAAACCGGTAGTTGTATCTGTGTTTAGGACAGGAGAAAATGCCGGCCCCCCGAGATTTCCGGTTGAGAAATTAAATAAATCCTGATAGATGGTCCAATGGTACCATTGAAAATCATCCAAGGTATTTTGCCATTGCCTGGAACTTGGTTTAAAGCCTTCCCTATATTCAGCCAAAGACAAAATTCTAGGTTCCAGGGTGTCATATCTGGCTTTTAAGGTATCCGGTGATTGCCCATAAATTGTATGAACGACTGCTTGAAGTCCAACAAAAAAAACAGCAAAGAGGATTTTTTTTTCTTTCGACACCTGTATTGGAATTCTCGGGCAAAATTAACCCAAACCGGGTAAGTTACCTAACATGCCAAATGCTGCAGACCTCATTTCGGATTCATTGACTCTATCTGCTTGCTCCAAAGCCCTGTTGCTTGCCACAACCACCAACTCTTCAATTTGTTCCTGATCAGCAGTTTTTAACAAACTATGATTAATGTAAACGTTCTTAATTCGACGATTTCCGTTACACATTACTCTCACTTCACCATTTCCAGCCTCCCCAACCAAAGTAACTGTTTCTAATCTAGCTTTTACCTCCTCCATACGTTCTTGGAGTTCTTTCATCTTGCCTAATTGGTCGAACATTTGAGTGCTTTTTGCAAAATTAGTTTAATTCAGAATTGTCAGGGACTTCATACTTATTAGTTATTGACAAGTTTTTTTCCAAATTTCCTAACAATCCCTTTTAAACGTTGCACAGGTGTTTACCTTTGTCCATTGTAAAATTCCATGTCAACTTCTGCTTCTATCCAACTTACCACGGTTGAAACAGCCAAAAAACTTGGCTTACTTCCGGAAGAATTCGAAAAAATCAAATCTATTCTTGGGCGAACTCCCAACTTTACCGAGTTAAGTATTTTTTCAGTCATGTGGAGTGAGCACTGTTCCTATAAAAACTCCATTGTTTGGCTAAAAACATTACCCAAAAAAGGAAGTCGGCTTTTGGTTGAAGCGGGAGAAGAAAATGCCGGTTTAGTTGATATTGGGAATGGTTTAGGATGTGCATTTAAAATTGAAAGTCATAACCACCCATCGGCATTGGAGCCTTATCAAGGAGCAGCAACCGGTGTAGGGGGAATAAACAGAGATATTTTCACCATGGGGGCTCGTCCAATAGCCCAACTTAACTCCTTGCGATTTGGAGATCCTCGATTGGCAAAAAACCAATGGTTACTTAAGGGTGTGGTTAAAGGTATTGGTGATTATGGTAATGCATTTGGAATTCCAACAGTTGCCGGTGAGGTGTTTTTCGATGATAGTTTTAACGTAAACCCCTTAGTAAATGCCATGAGTGTGGGTATCGTTAAAAAAGGAGAAACCATCAGTGCTACATCGTATGGTGTTGGCAACCCGGTTTATATCGTGGGTTCTTCAACGGGTAAGGATGGTATTCATGGTGCTACTTTTGCCAGTGCTGATATTACTGAAGATTCGGCAAAAGATTTGCCGGCTGTGCAAGTTGGAGACCCTTTTCAGGAAAAACTATTACTGGAAGCTACCTTAGAAGTAATAAAATCAGGTGCCGTTGTTGGAATGCAGGACATGGGTGCTGCCGGAATTACCTGTTCCACCTCCGAAATGAGCGCCAAAGGTCAACATGGTATGAAAATCTGGTTGGATAAAGTACCAACCCGACAAGATCATATGCAGCCCTTTGAAATCCTTTTATCGGAAAGTCAGGAACGTATGTTGATTGTGGTGAAGAAAGGACAAGAGGAAATTGTTGAAGCTATTTTTGACAAATGGGATTTGAATTGTGCTATCATTGGCGAAGTAACAGATACCCAACGCTTGGAATATTACATGAATGGGGAATTAGTTGCTGATGTTCCAGCCGAGGATTTGGTTTTAGGCGGTGGAGCACCCGTTTACAAAAGGGAATGGAAGGAACCTGCTTACTATGCTGAAAGTAAAAAATTTGACCTGAATCAAATTGCAGAGCCAAAAAACCTGAGTGAAATAGCCTTGTTTTTAGCTTCTCATCCTAACCTTTGCAGTAAGCGTTTTGTTTACGAGCAATACGACAGCATGGTTGGAACCATCAATATGAGCACCAACAAACCCAGTGATGCTGCCATTGTTAACATTAAAGATACCGATAGTGCATTAGCCTTAACCGTAGATTGCAATAGCCGTTACGTGAATGCTGACCCTGAAATTGGTTGCGCCATTGCAGTATCAGAAGCTGCAAGAAATATTACCTGCAGTGGTGGAACTCCCTTGGCAATTACAAACTGCTTAAACTTCGGAAACCCTTATAACCCGGAAGTTTATTGGCAATTTGTTGGCTCCATTAAAGGCATGAGTGCTGCTTGTAACAAATTTGATACTCCGGTTACAGGTGGGAATGTGAGTTTCTACAACCAAAGTTCATATGAAGGACCGGTTTTCCCAACACCAACCATTGGAATGCTAGGATTGTTGGATCACAAAAAAACTCAAACCAGTCTCGATTTCAAGAACCAAGGTGACCTCATTTATTTGGTTGGAAAACAAGTCAATGATATTGCCAGTTCAGAATACCTCTATAGCTGGCATAAAGTAAAACTATCTCCGGCCCCATACTTTAACTTAGAAGAAGAATTCCAAACCCAAAAAGCCATTGCCGAATTAATAGAAAATGAATTGGTAGAATCGGCTCATGATTGTGCAGACGGAGGTTTGTTCTTAAGCTTATTGGAATCGGCAATGGTTAATAAGCTCGGATTTACTATTCAATCCAATGCCAAATTAAGAAAAGATGCCTTTTTGTTTGGTGAAGCACAAGGCAGAATAGTCGTTTCGGTGAAACCGGAAAAAGCTACTGAATTAGAAAATCTATTAACCAAAAAATCAATTGAATTTCAACAACTTGGAACCGTTACTGCATCGACCGAGTTATTGATTGACGAAAAAAGTTTTGGCAACTTAGCCGATTACATTACTCCCTATCAAAATACTTTGGGAGAAATCATGAAAGGATAAAACATGAAAAACATTACAGTTATTGGATCGGGCACCATGGGAAATGGGATTGCTCACGTATTTGCCCAAAACGGGTATCAAGTTAGTTTGGTTGATATTTCAGAGGCTGCATTGAAAAAAGCCCTGGATACTATTACAAAAAACTTGGACAGACAAGTATCCAAATCCTTACTTACAGAAGATGAAAAAGCTGCAACACTAGCAAGAATAGCCGTTTTTACCGATTTAGGTGAAGGTGTTGCAAATGCCGAACTAGTGGTAGAAGCTGCCAGCGAAAATGTAGAAATTAAACTTGGGATTTTTAAGAAATTAAGCGACTTGGCGCCGTCCAATTGTATTCTGGCTAGTAATACCTCTTCCATTTCCATAACTAAAATTGCGGCAGTAACCAATCGACCCAATCAAGTAATAGGTATGCATTTTATGAATCCGGTTCCTGTTATGAAATTGGTGGAAGTAATTAGAGGTTATTCAACCAGCGATGAAGTGAACAACCTTACCGTGGAGGTGTCGAAAAAACTGGGTAAAATCCCTGTTGAAGTTAATGATTACCCTGGCTTTGTATCCAACCGCATTTTAATGCCCATGATCAATGAAGCTATCGAAACCTTGTTTGAAGGAGTTGCCGGTGTAGAAGAAATAGATCAGGTAATGAAACTAGGTATGGCTCATCCGATGGGACCACTCCAATTGGCTGACTTTATTGGATTAGATGTATGTTTAAGCATTCTACGAGTACTACATGACGGCTTTGGCAGACCTAAATACGCACCTTGCGCCCTCTTGGTAAACATGGTTCAGGCAGGTAATTTGGGTGTAAAATCGGGACAGGGTTTTTATAAATACACCCCCGGCAGCAAAGATTTGGTAGTTGCAGATAAGTTTAGGAAGTAGCCAACTTTCGGTAAAAGGCAGAATGCCACCGGCAAATTAACCGAACACCATCGGAATGGCATAATAAACAAAATTTGGGTTAAAATGATGGTTGTACCGATACCGGTTGGGCTTGCACCCTCGGGCAACGATAGAGGCAAGTAGCCCACAGGCTCACGCGGCGCTAGCCAAGTGAGACGAGGACTACAGCCGAAAGCGTGACCCGAACGCCCATTGCAATGCCCATAATCCTGCACTTTCCTTTTTGGGCGGAGGGGGCCCACCAAATTCTAATCCAGAGAAGAAAAAAACAACTTTAACTATTGCATATTCAGCGCCAATAAGTGGCGAACCAGGCTATTAACATCAGCTTTTAGGACCTCTACAACCACTTTGGATTGGAGGTAAACCGGCTCCCGCTCCTCCAACTTTTGCTGAATAAACCTTAGCAACTCCGCATCGTCGAGGTTAGACAAAAGAGGCCTTTTACCCTTTTCCAGATTTAGGCGGCTAAATAAGGCCTTACCGGGCAGGCGAAGATAAACCGTGCAGCCCAATTTGTTCAGGCTTTCCATATTATTCAAGTAGCAAGGCAAGCCTCCACCGGTGGCAATAATACAAGGTTTAGGATCGAGGTTAAGGAGAATTTCCCGTTCCTTTTGGCGGAAATAAGCTTCGCCGGAATCGTGAAAAATTTGAGTAATCGATTTACCTTCAGCGACCTGAATTAACTCG
This sequence comes from Bacteroidia bacterium, assembly GCA_019695265.1. Taxonomy (NCBI): domain Bacteria; kingdom Pseudomonadati; phylum Bacteroidota; class Bacteroidia; species Bacteroidia bacterium. The sequence continues at coordinate 6,554 of JAIBAJ010000050.1, forward strand.
TCGGTATCATAGAAAGGCAAGGAAAGTTTATGCGCCAAACGCTTGCCCCAGGTTGTTTTGCCACTTCCCATGAATCCGACCAGGAAAACAGGCTTATTCAGCATACCTTACAACCAGTTTTTTTCGAAAATATCCTTAGTATGATAGGTTATGATGATATCGGCTCCGGCACGTGCAAAAGCGTACATGTTTTCTTTTACCACCTTTTCCTCATCGACCCAACCGTTGGCTGCGGCGGCTTTTACCATGCTAAATTCGCCTGACACATTGTAACAAGCCACAGGAACATTGAAATTCTCTTTAAGTGCTTTTAATATATCGAGGTAAGCCAAGGCAGGTTTAACCATAAGAATATCGGCACCTTCTTGAACATCAATGGCGGCTTCTTTCATCGCTTCACGGCTGTTGCGAAAATCCATCTGGTAGGTTTTTCGATCTCCGAAACTGGGTGAAGAGTCGGCTGCATCGCGGAAAGGACCGTAATAGGAAGATGCATATTTAACTGAGTAGGACATGATAGGAATGTTGTAATAACCATTTCCATCGAGACGGTGACGCAAGGCAGCAATTCTACCATCCATCATATCGCTGGGAGCCACCATATCGGCTCCGGCCTGAGCATGCGAAAGAGCCATGTGAGCAAGAGGCTCCAAACTTTCGTCGTTTAAAATTTCTTGTCCGGTAAGCAAACCACAATGTCCATGATCGGTATAGGCACATAAACACACATCGGTAATAAGGTAAACTTGATTTCCAAAGGCTTTTCGTAAGGCATGGAGGGCATCTTGTACAACGCCATGGTCGTGCCAAGCAGCGTGTGCATCCGGACTTTTATGTTCTCCGGCTCCAAAAAGCAAGAATTTATTCATCCCCAATTTAACCCAGTGTTCAGCTTCCTTCACCAACTTATCAGGTGAAAACCGGAAAATTCCGGGCATAGAAGAAATGGTTTCCTGAACATTGTTTCCTTTGGTTACAAAAATTGGAAACACCAGGGAATCTTTATTAAACCTTGTTTCGGCAACAGCATCGCGCAGGATGCCAGAATGTCGGAGACGGCGAGGACGATTAATCATAGTTCTACTTTTTGAAAGCAGGACAAAATTAGGCAAATGAAGCAATTTTAGTCTTGATATTTATCAGTTAAACCGGCAGGATGCTCCATACCTTTATTAAAGGGTTTAAATGATGCTTAGCTGAGGTCGAAAGCAAGTCCTGGCTGCATTTCCTGAAACAACTTACCCTTTCCGGCCTTTTTGGAAAGAAACAGGCGGAGTAAGATTTTACCCTTGCAATTTTCTGAACAAATAACATCCGGCTTAGCATCTCCATCTAAATCTTCCAATAAATAGATCTGAATTGGATCACCACAACCAACTGCTAGTTGTTGTTTAACCTTGGTATTCCGATTGGTCAGGTATAAGAAACCGGAATTATTCTCTTTTACCGCTTCAAAAAGGTATAACTCATTTTGATTGGCCAGGGCTAATTCAGCTTCCGAAAACGTTTCGAAAACATATCTTGTTGCTTTGGTTTCCTGTTTCAAGGGAGGAGATTTCTTTTGGGCAACCACATAATAAGTTGTTTGTCCTTCCCGGTTTGTATCACCCGGAATGTATAATTCAGAAGAATTGAGCTGATGGTCTTCATAGCTTCTTTTTACCCTAAACTCGGGGTTAGACTTCATCAATTGACAAGGAAAAAAATCTGAATCATGGGTTTTTACTTTAAATTGGTAATAGGTTAAATCCTGACCGATTAAAGGAGTGGCAGATTGACCGGAAATAAGAACATAAGGAGTGGTGGCAGTTGCAATACAATCCCACAAAAAAGCATCGCATACATAGCCGGCATAACTCCCAAAAGATACTTTTTCCCAGTAACCTGTCCAACTGTTTGTTAAAGAAGAACCTGAGCCGGAATAAGGAAACTGCAATTTATCGTACTTCTCTTGACTGAATTTAACCCTGGCTGCAAATGGAATAATACTAATTACGGGCGAATTTACATCAGGCTTTTCATGTAATGCAAGTCCGGCAGTAGCAATAACAACCCCCTCTTTTGCTAAAAAATCGGTTGGATTGGAAACTTCCGATAACAGGTTATAGCCGAGTTTCTTTAATTCCAAACTCTGAGCCCTGGAGGCAAAAACCAGCAATAAAATCGGCAGAAACACACCCTTTTTCATGACACAAAAATTTTCCGAAAAATACCATCTATTTCCCATTTTTGGTTTACAATTTTCAAGATAAGTTCCTATCAAAAAAGGAAAAACTGGAAGAAACCTTCCTCAACACTTTTTACCTTATTGATTTATAAAAAACAAGAAAAACAATTGAATCCTAAGGGTAAAAATCTGGCAGCAACCACGAATTGCCATTCGCTATTAACATACTCATCACTCAACTAAAGTGCCACAACTTCTTCCTTAATTTACCTTAAAAACAACTCGATTTCTTACTTAGCTTACCCCATTTATGTGTTAAGGATCGAACAGTTTATCGACCCATTCGCCATCCTTATGTAATTTCGACAAAATTTAAACAATGAAAAAAACCTTTACTATTTTTCTTTTTTCTAGCTTATCCTTGGCCGTTCTCGGTCAAAATAGCTGGCAGGATAGCTTTACGGGGCAAAGCAATTTTGGCAATCCAACCGGATGGGATAACATAGACGGATTTACTGTATGGAATGTATATCCCAATCATGGTCGTCCTTCCTATGGATTAACACGCAGTTTTGCAACCAACCAATCTGATTCCATTGGCACCCCAAGTTCAACGCCAATCAATGTAGCATTAAACGCAGAGTTTAAAGTGGACGCCCGAATTATGGCTTTTTCGCTTTACCCTTCCTCTGTTGCTACCCTTCCTGCCACAGCCAAAGTGGAATTTAAGGCTTTTGATGGTATTACCACCACTACCATTGCGACTTTATCTGCTGCCAATCAAAATACCGATACGGCCTGGGTAACTCTAACAGGCTCATTGTCAGCCTTTGCCGGTGGACAAATTCAAATTTTAGTAGTTGGTAAAAACGGGGCTACAGCTCCTGCTGAAGACTATTTTGTTGATCTTGATAATTTCCGAGTTACAGATGGAACAACAGGAATCGAAACTCCAATTACATTTGATTTGCAAGCCTACCCAAATCCTTCCAGCGGTTTGTTCTTTTTATCGGGTTTGAGCAATGAAACAGAAATCAATATCACCAATTTAATGGGTCAAAACATATTGAATACCAAAGCATTGAACTCTAACCCTGTTCGTATTGACCTAAGCGCTTTCCCAAAAGGAACTTATTTGGTTCAAACTAGAGACAGTCAAGGTAGCAGGGTATCCAAATTGGTTGTGGAATAATTCGAAGAAACTCCTTTATTTAGCAGGTTTGGGCAAGGTTTAACCTTCTTGCATGCGAAAGGCTTCAGGATTTGCTCTTGAGGCCTTTTTAATTTCTAGGCGGATTCCATTTAGATTTATTTGGCGGGTCCCTTCGCAATAGTTTTACGCAATTTCATTATTTTCCAAGGCTCAGGTCGGGCTATACGTTCCTAGTCCTCGTACCCCTTGGCTAGCGCCGTCGGGGTCCTGTGGGCTATCCACTTCTATCCCTACCCGATGGCCTCCGTACCAGCAAACCTGCAACTTTCCGGCATAAAGCCTTCTAAGTGGTAATCGGACATATTAAACGGCGAAAACCATTTCAGTTATTCCCAAATCATCGGGACGGTTAGCCACCGAAAACCCTTTAATTTTATAACTTTCAATTCGGTGGGCAGTACTTTCCCCAATAGCAATCAGGTGTTTATACTCCGGAAATTTTTCTCGTCCAAAATACACATCGGCATTGGAAGGACTGGTAATAACCACAATATCCGAGTCGGGAATTTGAACATCCTTTTTTCGGGTAGTTTGATAGACTAATAAATTAATGGCACGGGAAGAAAAAGACAAGTGTTTTTGTATAGTTTGAAGGCTATCGGCTGCTTGAGGAAAAAGAATGGATTTACCATCGGCCAATGCGGCAAATTCCTTACCAACCGCATTCATATCGGAACCTTCACCAACAAAATCGGCTTGGTAACCAAACTCATTCAATACTTTTTCAGTACCTCGTCCTGCAACTCCAATTTTGGGTGAAAAGCCTAAATTTGTTAGTTGACCAAAAAAATGCCTTACCCCATTCTTGCTGGTAAAGAACAACCAATCAGCGGGTAAAAGGTTGGTAAATTTCAAAGGTTTTATTTCAATTAGCGAATGTCCTACCAGTTGGTACTGATAAGTATTCATAGCCGTAACCAGGTAATCGTCCGGTTTCAAGGTTCGGGTAATAAAAACCGATTTACCTGACTTTTCCTTTAATTTATCGACGGCTAGTGCAGCCAATTCTTTTGGATTAGTTCCGGTAAGAAAAACCCGTTTTGGGATTTGGTCGGCGGTTTCGGAAGAGGAGGCCCAGAGTTGAATTTTTTCTTTGGACTTTTCGCTGTAAACACCGAGTGGGATTTGGCAACCGCCTTGGAAAAGCCTTAGCACTTCCCGTTCGGCACCAGAAGTTTCCTGGGTTAAGCTATTGTTGAGTGGTTGTAGGGCCTCTATTAATTCCAAGTCATTTTCTCTTGTTTGAAGAGCCAAAACACCTTGAGCAGGAGCCGGAATAAACTCCTTTGGCGACAATTTTACAACTTCCAGTCCACTCAAATCCATTTGAATACGGTGGGTACCGGCATAAGCCAGCATAATCGCATCATAATGTCCTTCCCTAAGCTTTTTGATTCGGGTAGGTACATTTCCACGCAGGTCTTTAATCTCCAAATCAGGGCGCATAGCCCATAGTTGCGATTTTCTTCTGGAGGATGAGGTTCCAACGATTGCTTTGTTTTTTAATTTCAAGGTTTGCATTCCATCTTTAGCTTCTGGCCGAATGAGCAGAAGTTCAGACGGATCTTCCCTTTCTGACAAAACGGCGATGGCAAGGCCTTCAGGCATGGAGGTAGGTAAATCTTTGCAAGAATGCACGGCCAAATCAACTTCTTTATTCAGCAAAGCATCTTCCAATTCTTTGGTGAAAAAACCTTTTCCTTCGAGTTTATCAAAACTAAGGTCTTGGATTTTATCTCCTTGGGTTTTTATTATTTTAAGTTCGGCGTTGATACCCATCTGGGCCAAGCTATCTTTAATATGATTGGCTTGCCATAAAGCTAATTCGCTACCCCGGGTTCCAATTACGATTGGGTTTTTCATGAGGCGGCAAAGATACCTTTTCATTCCAATAACAAACCGGGCTTTTCTGTATTTTTGCAGCATAATGGAAGTAGAAACCCAGAAAGTAGATATTCGATCCTTAAGCCTGCCCGAATTAGAAGAGGCTTTTATGAAGGCCGGACAACCCAAATTTCGGGGTAAACAGGTGTATGAATGGCTTTGGAATAAAAGTGCCAAATCATTTGCAGAAATGACCAATTTATCGAAAGATTTACGAAATTGGCTTGATCAGCAATTCTGCATCAATGCGGTAAGCATAGCCCATCAGCAACAAAGTACAGATGGCACTATTAAATCCGGATTCAAGTTATTTGACAACAAGGTGGTGGAAGGCGTATTAATTCCTACACCCGACCGGATGACAGCCTGCATTTCCAGTCAGGTTGGATGCAGTTTAACCTGCAAATTTTGTGCAACAGGCAAGTTGCCTCGATTAAGGAATTTAGAGGCAGCAGAAATTTATGACCAGGTAGTTGAGATTAAAAAACAGGCTGAAACCATACACAAAATCCCCTTGACCAATATTGTTTATATGGGAATGGGTGAACCCTTACTCAATTATGCCAATGTACTTGAAAGCATCCAAAAAATCACTTCCCCCGAAGGATTGGGTATGGCTTCTAAGCGCATTACCGTTTCCACTGCAGGAATTGCTAAGATGATTAAGAAGCTGGGTGATGATGGTGTTAAATTCAATTTGGCTTTATCCTTGCATGCCGCCAACGATGAAAAGCGAAGCAAGATTATGCCTATTAACGAAAGCAATAGCTTGGACAATTTGGTTGAAGCTTTGCAATATTTTATCAGGAAAACCGGTACAAAACCAACCTTAGAATACATCATTTTCAAGGATTTCAACGATAGTTTGCAGGATGCTTCCGAATTGGCTGCATTTAACAAAAAAGTACCAAGCAAAATAAATATCATCGAGTACAATCCGATTGGTGACGGAGAATTTCAAAAAGCCGAGGAATCCAAAACAGATGCTTTTTGTAAATTTCTGGAGAACAAAGGCATAGTTGTGAATGTAAGAAGGAGCAGGGGCAAAGACATTGATGCTGCTTGCGGACAATTAGCAAATAAGATAAAAGAGTAGGCATTTCACAAAACTTAACCTTACAGCCTACTTCCGCATTTACCCCTTCTTTACTTTTGCCGACTTATGCAAGGCGATTTTACCTCATTCCTCATCCGGGTTATCATCATTTTAGTCATTTCCTTATTGATTGATGCCTATTTCTATCAAGCAGTTTACAACCTAATTAAAGATTACACACCGGGCAAACGTTTGGTTTTTAATTTATTATTTTGGTCACTGACGGCCTTTACCATCAGCGTTTTTGTTATTGCCTTGATTTACCCATTACCATTGTGGCCCAAAACCATTAGAGTATACCTAACTGCTGTTGTATTTATAGCCTTCGCTTCCAAGCTATTAGGAAGTATCTTTATTTTAATTGATGATATTTGGAGAGGGGGGCAATGGGTCATCCAATTTTTTAGGCCCAGTGAATCTACCTATGATCCAAGTCGGAGTAAATTTTTAACCAATACTGCTTTATTTTTTGCCGGAATTCCATTTTTGAGCATGATATATGGAATGGTTAAAACTGCTTTTGATTTTACTGTACGCAAAGAAGTTGTTAAGTTACCCAATTTGCCAGCTTCTTTTGAAGGTTTAAAAATTGTGCAAATTTCCGATATACATTCCGGAAGTTTTACCTCTACCGGTCCTTTTGAAAAAGCTATTCAACTCATACACGAACAGCAACCCGACCTTGTTTTCTTTACGGGCGACTTAGTCAACAACATTGCCGACGAAGTTGATGATTATATTCAGGTTTTGTCAACCATCAAGGCTCCGATGGGTGTATTTTCCATATTAGGCAACCACGATTATGGCGATTACATGCAATGGGAAAACAAAGAAGAAAAGGTAAAAAACCTACAAAAGCTAAAAGATTCCCATGGGAAAATGGGTTGGAGGTTATTATTAAATGAGCATGTTCCCTTGCAACGTGGAGAAGATAAAATAGCGCTACTTGGGGTAGAAAATTGGGGAAGAGGTGCCAGGTGGCCTAAGTATGGCAATTTAAAAAAGGCTGCTGAAGGCACAGAACAATACCCTGTTAAATTGTTATTGAGTCACGATCCCTCTCATTGGGATGCGGTGGTAAGAAAAAACCATCCGGATATTGATATAACCTTCTCCGGCCATACGCATGGATTCCAGTTTGGTGTTGAAATTCCTGGGGTTAAATGGAGCCCTTCCCAATACTTGTATCCGCAATGGGCTGGTTTATATACCGAAGGAAAGCAGCATATTTATGTCAATCGCGGCTTTGGTTTTTTAGGTTATCCTGGTAGGGTTGGAATTAAACCTGAAATTACGGTCATTGAATTAAGGAAAGCCTAAATTCATCCGGTAATTGTTTACACCAAAGCTATTAGAGAGATAGTTCAAAACTAATTTGAGAATTACTGTCGTTTATGCAGATGCATATCTGTAATGGCTAAAAAAAGTGCAAGAATAGGGTTTATAAGTCATTTTAATCCCCTACTCTCCGGCAGAATAAGCCCAATTAGAGATAGAAATTCAATTTCTATCCAAATTTATTTTGCACTTTCCTTCTCAGATTTACATTTGCACGTTAAATCATTCTTAAGAAATGGCACAACTAGCTGCAGTTCTCAGTTCTTCCATCGCGAAAAAGTACACGATGGCCTTATCGGGTTTATTTTTGATTATATTTTTGGTGGAGCATCTTTACACCAACCTATTGCTATATGCGGGTGATGGTGGTGTAGAATTCAATGAAGCATCCCATACCATGACCCACAGTTTATTTATTCGAATTGTGGAAATTGTTTTGTTTGCTGCGATAATTATGCATGTATTTCAGGCTACGGTATTAACCAGGGAAAACGCCAAGGCACGTCCGGTAAAATATGCAGTGAGCGGAGTTAGCGAAACCAGCACATGGTTTAGCAGAAACATGGGATTAACCGGAAGTTTAATTTTATTCTTTATCGTGGTTCATTTGTATAACTTCTTTTTACCTTATCGGATTACAGGGGAGGTTGGGGATGGACAATCCTTAACCATTGCACAATGTGTTGTAGCAGCCCTGCGAAATCCGATTTATGCCGGACTTTACCTGTTAAGTGTTGTTATTTTAGGATTCCACCTTAATCATGGTTTTCAGTCGGCCTTTCAAACTTTGGGATTCAACAACAAATCCTATGCACCGATTTTTAAAATGGCCGGAACCGGAGTAGCCCTTTTATTTACTCTGGGATTTGGTTCATTTCCGGTTTTAATTTATTCCGGAATTTGTTGTACCGATGTTCTTCCACTTTAATTCACTTTTGATAACACATTCCTTATAGGTTGTAAAATCTAACGATAATGAGCAAACTAGACGCTAAAATCCCGGCAGGTCCACTTGAGACAAAATGGACCAAGTACAGAAGTACCGTTTCATTGGTGAATCCGGCCAATAAGCGCAATATTGAAATTATTGTGGTAGGTTCCGGATTAGCAGGGGCTTCAGCCGCAGCTTCCTTAGCCGAATTAGGGTATAAAGTTAAATGTTTCTGTTTTCAAGACAGTCCGCGAAGAGCGCATAGTATTGCAGCCCAAGGCGGTATAAATGCAGCTAAAAATTATCAGAATGATGGTGATAGCACCTATCGATTATTTTACGATACTATTAAAGGCGGCGATTACCGTGCAAGAGAAGGCAATGTATACCGCCTGGCGGAGGTAAGTGCCAACATCATTGACCAATGTGTGGCACAGGGTGTTCCCTTTGCAAGAGAATATGGAGGATTGTTGAGTAACCGTTCATTTGGTGGAACTCAGGTTCAGCGAACTTTTTATGCTGCCGGACAAACCGGACAGCAATTGTTATTGGGAGCTTATTCCGCTTTAGAACGTCAAATAGGATTGGGAACGGTGAAAATGTATAACCGTCACGAAATGTTGGACGTAGTAGTAATTGATGGAAAGGCCAGAGGTATTATTGCCAGAGACCTTGTAAGTGGTAAGTTAGAAAGACATTTTGGACATGCTGTTTTGCTTTGTTCCGGTGGATACGGAAACGTATTCTTCCTAAGCACAAATGCCATGGGAAGCAACGTAACTGCCGCTTTTAAAGCACACAAAAAAGGTGCTTATTTCGGCAATCCTTGTTTTACACAAATTCACCCAACTTGTATTCCGGTTTCAGGCGACCATCAAAGTAAGTTAACTTTGATGTCGGAATCGTTACGTAACGATGGCCGAATTTGGGTACCAAAGAAAAAGGATGACACCCGCAAAGCGGTAGATATACCGGAAGAAGAAAGAGATTATTACTTAGAAAGACGTTATCCGGCATTCGGAAACCTTGTGCCACGTGACGTAGCCAGTAGGGCTGCCAAAGAACGCTGCGATGCCGGTTATGGCGTTGGAGCTTCTAAAATGGCGGTTTATTTGGATTACGCTGCGGCCATTGAGCGTTACGGAAAAATTGAAGCCAACAAACGTAACATACACAATGCCTCCAAAGAAGAAATTACCAAAATGGGTAAAGAGGTAGTTGCCGAGAAATACGGTAACTTATTTGAAATGTATGAAAAAATTACCGGAGAAAATCCATACGAAACTCCAATGCGAATTTATCCGGCTGTGCACTATACCATGGGCGGTTTGTGGGTTGACTATGAATTAATGACCACCGTTCCGGGATTATATGCTTTAGGTGAGGCCAATTTTAGCGATCACGGAGCAAACCGTTTAGGAGCGTCTGCTTTAATGCAAGGTTTAGCAGATGGTTATTTCGTAATACCTTATACCATTGGTAGCTATTTGAGCAACGACATTCGTACCAAAGCCATTTCTACCGACCACGAAGCATTTGTTGAAGCTGAAAAAAATGTTCAGGATCAATTGAACAAATTGATGAACATAAAAGGAAGCAAATCGGTTGATCATTTCCACAAGAAACTAGGTAAAATCATGTGGGACAAATGTGGAATGGCTAGGAATGAAGCAGGATTAAAAGAAGCTATTCAGGAAATTCGTCAGTTAAGAGAAGAGTTTTGGAAGGATGTTCGTGTTCCGGGCAGCCAAAATGAATTTAATCCGGAATTGGAAAAAGCTGGACGTGTTGCCGATTTTCTTGAACTGGGTGAATTAATGTGCCAAGATGCGCTACAAAGAGAAGAATCATGTGGAGGACACTTCCGGGAAGAATCACAAACAGAAGATGGAGAAGCCAAACGTGATGATGAAAAATTCGCTTATGTAGCTGCCTGGGAATACAATGGAGGTGATTTCAAAATGCACAAAGAAGATTTAGTGTTTGATGTAGTCCATCCTAGCCAACGTAGCTATAAATAGAATAAATTTCAAGATAAATTGTTAAAGAAATTAATCGCATTTTTTAGATCAAACAAATCTGAATAGTACCTTCAAAAGAAACGTTTGGGTTTAAAAAACAACCAAGCCAAGATTTCTTGAATAAACAAAGGAGTGGAAAAAAGAAAATAAAGAACCAAAAAATTGCAAAATTAGGATGCAAGTAACTAAGATGCCAAAGAATTCCTTTTCATTGGTTATTAGCATTCATTAAAAATAAACAGCCATGAATCTAACGCTCAAAATCTGGAGACAAAAAAATGCTTCTGACAAAGGAAACTTTGTTACTTACCAGGCTAATCATGTATCGGAAGACATGTCCTTTTTAGAGATGCTTGATGTATTGAATGAGGAGCTTATCAGCAAAGGCGATGAGCCGGTTGCATTCGATCACGATTGCCGGGAAGGTATTTGTGGGATGTGTAGCATGTATATTAACGGTAGAGCACATGGACCGCAAACAGGCACTACCACCTGCCAGTTGCACATGCGTAAGTTTAAAGATGGAGATACCATTACCATTGAACCTTGGAGAGCTGCCTCCTTTCCAGTAATTAAGGATTTGGTGGTTGATCGTTCGGCTTTTGACCGCATTATTGCCGCAGGAGGATTTATTTCGGTAAACACCGGAAATGCTCAGGATGCAAACGCTTTACCGGTTGCTAAAGACGATGCTGATGCCGCCTTTGCTGCTGCTGCTTGTATTGGTTGCGGGGCTTGTGTAGCAAGTTGTAAAAACTCTTCGGCTATGTTGTTTGTATCGGCCAAAGTTTCCCAATTAGCCTTGTTACCACAAGGTCGTCCGGAAGCTGAAACCAGGGTTTTAAATATGGTAAAACAAATGGACGAGGAAGGATTTGGAAATTGCACCAATACAGGAAGTTGTGAAGCTGAATGCCCAAAAGAAATTTCTTTGGAAAACATTGCCCGCATGAACCGGGAATTCCTTTTCGCTGCATTATCTGGGAAATAGGCACTTAGAATTGCAGTCCAAAGCCGGAATATCGAACCAGATGTTCCGGCTTTTTCTTTTGGAAGAAAGGCTGATTTTTGAGGAAATATAAACCGGGAATGGTTTCAACTCAAATTCTGCAAATTTTAGGATTAAGTATTGATTGGTGAAAATGCAATTCAAAAAATGACTGCCCGGGTTTGGGTCGGGTAGGGATAGAAGTGGATAGCCCACAGGAGCACGCGGCGCTAGCCAAGTGCTACGAGGACTAGGAACGTATAGCCCGACCTGAGCCTTGCTTTCGTTTGGGAAGTGCAGAGAACCCAATGCGAAGGGACCCGCCAAAAACAAAAACCCTTAGTACTTAATCACCTCCCCCGATTCGAAATCGAACAAGGTTTTACGCCTCAGATTGAACCAGGCATTCCAAAAATCATTCAGGGCCTGGATGTAGGATAATTTGGCCTGGATTCGGTCATTGAGGGCAGTATTGAGATCTAAAATCGTAATTTTCCCAATCAGGTAACGATTGCTAGAAATTTCGTAACGTTTTTGGGCAATGGTATCAGCTTTTTGGGCAATCAGCGCTTTTTGCCGATACAAATTCAGTTGTGTGGCTGCCAAAATTACTTCCTGTTCAAAGTTTTGCTGCTGTTGTTGAATAGTAATTTGAGCTAATTCCATACTAGCCTTGGCCGAATAAACCTGAGCCGAGGCATTTCCCCAATTCAGAATGGGCAAATTAAGACCTAGAGTAACTGTTTGCTGAGGCAAGGAGTTCTTGTACACATCGGAAAAAAGGGCTGAGGTGCGGGTAAATCCGTAACTGGCGCTGAGTGTACCATTGAAACCCCGGTTACCTTTGGCACGGGCAACTTCACTCTCTGCTTCAAGCAATTGACGTTGATAGGTAATGGTATTTTTACGGTTTTTACGTGCTTCGTCCAAGGCTTTTGTTACCTCCACTTGGATATTGGGTAAATCGGACGGGATGCTTAACTGCAAGCTTTCATCGACCGGCAATTGCAGGTAATTTACCAATTTTTGAGTAGTTATTTGCACATCAAGTTCACTTTGACTGATTTGGTTTTGGGCATTCATGGTAGCCAACTCCAATTGTAACAATTCGTTTTCGGCAATTTTACCAAGCTGATACCGACCTAAAGACATTCGGTACAGCGTATCGGTACTCATTTTATTCTTTTGAGAAATTTCCAGGTTGGTTTGAGCAATGAGTAAGTTAAAGAACAGGCCCGATGCCATGTAAGAAACATTTTCCATGTCTTCGGCATATTGTCGTTGAGATTCTTGAAAACGCAGGGGTTCGGTTTTGTTGGCCCAGCGCAGGGGGTTGTAGCGAAGGATAGGCTGAGAAAGAGAAATAACCAAAGGTTGAGCCAAATAGGAAGAAACATGTTCTTCTTCGAAAATATCCAGGCGTTGCAATTGACTGCTAATGCCTATGGTTGTGCCGGTTGCACCAATGCTTTGGTTCAGGTCTAGAGAGGCACCTGCGTTGGAAAGTGTCCGTTTGCGGAAGGCCTGTGTACCATCCGGTTGGTAAACATTGGCAATGCTATTGCTAAAATCGGGCAAGGTGCCGTTTAAAGCTAGCCAGGGCAGGTATTGGCTTTTAAAAATTTTGTAATTCCAACTACCCAAATTTTTATTGGTGGAAGCCAGTTTTGATGCCGGAGATTGTTGTTTGGCTATAGCAACCACTTCGGACAAAGTAAGTAAACGAGGCACCTTGGTTACCTGGGAATATGCAAGAGGACCCAGACAAAAGGTCATTGTAAAACAAAGCAGAACGACTTTTTTCATGTTATTCATAACGCAGGGCTTCAACAGGGTCGAGTTTAGAGGCACGGCTAGCCGGAGTAATTCCAAATATCAAACCTACAGCAACCGAAACCGCCATACTCAAAACCACCGACCACCAGGAAATAATTGTTTCGATTCCTGCGAATTGATCAATTAACCAACTCATAGAAATACCCAAGGCTAAGCCAATCAAAGCACCGCCCAAACTAAGCAGTACTGCTTCGAGTAAAAACTGTTGCACTACATCGTTTTGTTTGGCTCCAATAGCCCTTCGAACACCAATTTCCTTGGTACGTTCAAGTACAGATGCCAGCATAATATTCATTATACCAATTCCGCCGACCAACAGAGAAATACCGGCAATAGCACCTAAAACAAAATTGAAAATATCCTTTGTTTTTTGCTGTTGTTTAATCAGCAATTCAGGGATACTAACCTCAAAATCAACTACTCCACCATGGCGTCGTTCGAGAAGTTTAGACACCACTTCAGCTGATTGTTGCATGGACGAACCCGGTTTAAGTTGTATGGTAATTTTATCAATTTGGTGGTAATTATTGTCTTTGGGTATTGGATCGGAATCTTCTTCTTCACTTTCTTCACCGGCGGCCTTTTCAATCATGCTTTTGGTAATCAGGGATCGATTTTGGTATCGAAGCAGCATTGTTTTGACTGGAATATACACATCCAGATTAAAATCTCTTATTCCCAGGCTTTTTATACTGGTTTCGGAAATTGTTCTAGCTTGAAGCACTCCGACCACCTTCAACCAATTCTCGCCCGACTTAATAAACTTCCCAACCGGGTTAGCTCCTTTAAAAAAACTGGCCTTAATTTTACTACCTACTACACAAACCGGCTCACCGTGGGTAAGTTGATATTCGTTAAAAAAGCTACCATTCTCCAGCTTGAAATCAGTTAGCTCAAAATAGGAATTATCGATTCCAACCAATTTACTTTGCTTACGAAAACCTTCCCTCATGGTCCAGGAATCCCTAACTACCTCCGGATTAGCAACTACCAGGTTTGGCAATACGGATTGAATAGAAATCAAATCATTCATACTAAGCCCGGAGGAGAATTTCTTTTGACTGGTTTTCTCTTCCTCACCCTCCATTTCGGCAGTTGTTTTCACCTTAGCTGAAACCACGATATTATTAGCTCCAACCAATTTCATTTGATCCAGCAATTCCTTTTGGGCACCGGCGCCAATAGCTAACATCGTAATTACAGCTGCAACGCCAAAAATTACCCCCAAAGCAGTAAGCATGCTGCGCAGTTTATTGGCGGATAAGGCTTGAATGGCTAACCGTAAATTAAAATTAAAACTTTCCTGTTCAAACATTGATTCAACAAATGTATTGAAGACCAACCAAACTTCCTGGCTGTAGGTGCCAACTTTTGAACAAGTCGGCCCTCATTTCCGAACCGACTAAAAGGTATAAATCATATGTTTTTTTCAACAAACGATTTTTTCCTGAAGAATATAGATTCACTTGAATATTTTTGTACTTCCCAACACTGAAAAAAAGAATGAAAAAAGTAAGCGCTTTCCTTATGTTCCTGGCTTTAAGCTTTTCAATTGCCAAAGCTCAATCTACTTCTTCTGCAGCAGCCGAACCTTTGTTACATGGCAAAACCTATACCATCCGAATTAAGCAGGTTTCGCAAGGTAAAAAAGGAACCGAGTATGGAAAAGAAGAGGCTGAAGAGTTTTCTTTCAAAGCCGGAAAATTCAAAACATTGATGTTTGCCAGGGATTTTCAAATGCCTGTTAAACCTTACGAAATCACCAATGTAGATTCTGCCACCGGCACACAAACTATTTATTGGGAATGCAACATTGACTGGAGCGAAACGGATAAAGTAGTTTTCAAAGGTGAAATTGAAGGTGGAAATGCCATCAAAGGAACTGTTGAATGGACTGTAAAAAACAAACCTAAGAAAACCTTGAATTATGAGTTTGTGGGTGAGTTAAAAGAAAAAAAGAAAAAAACCCCTCCTACCACCAAGTAACTTAAACCTTGAAGAACGTTTTTCTATTTGTTGGCCTGAGTATTCTTGTTCTATCCGGTTGCGGAAATACAAGCAAAGAAAAGGATTTAGCAATTATTAATGGGTTAGAAGGACGACTGTTGAGCGATAGTTTACATAGTCCTAAACCCGCCTTAATTGACTCCTTGTTGCTGGAATATGGAGGATTTGCCTTAAGCTATCCCGAAGACTCTTTGTCTCCGCTTTATTTATTTAAGGCTGGTGAATTAAGCCTAAGCACCAACCAAGGCCAAAAGGCTTTAGGCTATTTCGACCAGGTTGTAAGAATTTATCCTCAGCACGAAAAAGCTTCCTTTGCCTTGTTTATGAAGGGTTTCGTTTGCGATGGCCCCTTGAAAGACACGGCTAAAGCAAGACAATTCTATACCGACTTTATTCAAAAATACCCTCAACACCCGTTGGTGGCAGATGCCATGTTTTCGGTTAGAAACCTTGGAAAATCGGATGAAGAATTAATCAGGGAATTTGAAGCCAAACTTGATAGTTCCGGTCAAACCATTCCATAATCCTTAACATCTACCAAAGAAAACTAGTAAGCAGACCTCAAACAACTTGTGGAAGGCAATTTACCTGATTTTACGTTTTAAGGTAAAAACCCAAGGTATCCAAATGGTATTCAAAGTGCACCACCATAAATTTTTGGATATTTCATTCCATTAAAGATATTTCCTATAGCAATAAACCTTTGCTTTAAAAAACACTCCTACCCATGTTTATGGGTTAAACTTTATGATTCCTTAGCAATCCAAAATCGAATCATTCGTTATTTTCGCCCCTTACAGATTCTGAAAACAACAAAAACATATCGCTTCCTAACTTACCTATTGGGTCTATTGGGATTGTTGTATGCATGTCGCACCGCCAAGCCTGTAGCACAGATTGAAGCTGCAAAACCGAAACAGGATTCAACAAAAACAGATACCGTCAGAAACCTCAGGCAAGAAAAAGATGCTATCCTGGAACATCTGTTTTTTGAAATGGAAAAAAACAAGTTCAACTTCAACACCTTGGTTTGCAAGGCCTCTGTTGATGCTAAAACTCCAAAACTAAGCACCGGTTTTTCTGCAACTATACGTATTCGAAAAGACTCTGCCATTTGGGTTTCTATATCACCCGCTTTAGGAATCGAAGTTATGCGAGCTGTGCTCACCAAGGATAGTGTAAAATTTGTAGATCGCATCAACAAACGTTATTACATTGGAGATTATAATTTCATTAACACTATGCTTGAAACAGAAATCGATTATGAATTGATTGAGGCATTGCTTACCGGTAATAATTTCTCCTTTTATGATTATGGAAAATTCAGGTATGGCGGTTATAAAGACAGTGTACACATGCTAAGCACCGAGCGAAGAAGAAAGCTCAAAAAAACCTTAAAAGCAGAAAATCAGGATAGTTTAAAAGCCATTTTAGAAGATATCTGCCTGAAAGACAAGACTTTCAAAATTGAATGCATGACCCTGAACGACTTCAAATCTAACAAAAAATTGGAGGCTAGTTATTCCGATTTCAGACAGATTTTAGGTCAATTAGTTTCTCACCATTTGGCTGTTAAAATAAAAGCAGAAAAGGATGCCACCATTACAGTGGATTACACTAAAATTGAGCCCGATAAAATGGTAAGTTTTCCATTTTCCGTGCCCGATCGCTATGAGAAAATTCATTGACCTCCTTTTAATAAGCCTGTTTCTTTGCTTGTCCCCTACCCTATTCGGACAAAACAGGAAAGAATTGGAGCAAAAAAGAAAGTCCTTGCAACAGGATATTCAAACCACCACTAAAATTTTAAAGGAAACGGTAGGAGCGACCAAGAAATCGCTTTCACAACTTAACTTAATTTCCAAAAAAATCAGTATTAGGGAAGAGTTGGTAAGCAATATCAACCAACAAATTGCCTATTTAGATAAAGAAATTGCTGCCAATTCCATTATTGTGGCCTCTTTAGAAGCCGATTTAAAGGCCTTGAAAGAAGAATATGCCAAAATGATTTATTATGCCAGCAAAAACCGAAGTTATTACGATCGCTTGATGTTTCTATTTTCTTCCAAGGACTTCAATCAGGCATATAAACGGTTAAAATATTTGCAGCAATACAGCGAATATCGCAAGAAACAAGCTAAATTAATCATCCAGGTACAAGGAGATTTAACCTCAAAAATTGAGAATCTGGAGAAAAAACGCAAGGAAAAAACCAACTTAATGGTCAACAAGGAAAAAGAAAAGTTGGAACTCATTGAAGATAAAAAAGAAAAAGAGGGCATAGTGACAGAATTGTATTTCAAGGAAAAGGAAATCAGGGATGAATTAAAGAAAAAGAAACGCGAGGCCGACCAACTCCAATCTGCCATTCAAGCCATTATCCAGCGCGAAATTGAGGAAGCCGAAGAAAAAAGGCGGGCCGCCATTGCCAAAGCTAAGCGTGAAAAGGAACTGGCAGACAAAAAAGCCAAAGCAGAGGGTAAACCGGTAGTAGCTGAAACAGAAACTGCCCATACCGACAAAAAGGAAAACATTTTTGCCTTAACACCGGCTGAGATGGAATTATCCAACAATTTTGAATCAAACCGTGGAAAATTACCTTGGCCAACTACCACCGGTGTAATTGAAAGCGGGTATGGAGAGCATCAACATCCTGATTTGCCCAATGTAAAAACCTTCAACAATGGGGTAGATATCGCCACCGATCGGGGGGCCAATGCGCGTGCCATTTTCGATGGAGTAGTAACCGGAATAGTGACTATTCAAGGAGCTAATAAAGCCGTAATTATTCGTCACGGAGAATTTTTAACAGTATATGCCAACCTTCAATCTGTGAGTGTGAAAGTAGGCGACAAAGTAAGCGTTAAGCAAATAATTGGATCTATTTACACCGACACAGACGAAGGAAAAACTATCCTCCACCTCGAAGTATGGAAGGGTAAAACCAAGATGAATCCGGGATTATGGCTCAACAGATAGGATGAATTTACCGAATGAAAGGACTTGAAGGAGAATTTAGGGTTGTTTTTTAGTAGAAAACAATCGTTTTGCGGCCCGAACAATCACCTTCCCCGCTATCGCCTATAGTTTGCGGAATAACTATTACTAAAGGACCAAAGATTGTTTTCCGCAAAGCTATTTGGCTCTATCGGGTTTAGATTAAAGGCTTTCTACTTTCAATCA
>JAIBAJ010000051.1 GCA_019695265.1 Bacteroidia bacterium
ACGATAGAGGCAAGTAACCCACAGGACCACGCGGCGCTAGCCAAGTGGGACGAGGATTACAGCCGATAGCGTGACCCGAACGCCCTTGCAAGTTGCTGGTGGTTTAGCAAAAAGCTAGTTTGGGCGGAGGGGGCCCGCATAAAAGGTATTTTAATAAACAATCAATTCGTCATGAATGACTTTTTTTAGAAAATCCTATTCGAGCTCACTAAAAGGAATTTGGAAACTGTAATAAAGAAAGTTACCCTTGCCTCTGCATTCCAATTCAATAAGTTTGGCATCCCAATTTATTGATATTATTCCAAAGTTTTGACTTACGCATAAGGGGCTTACTCTGGTTGAATTTTCGTAATCTTTCATAGTAAAGTTACTGTGAGTTAAGCCGCTGCTGGTGAAATCAAATAAAGGGTAGGAAGGTTTGTTATCGATTTTGGAAACCTCGCTTAGATGCCGGTCTCCACTGATAAAGAATATATGTTTTTTTCCACTTTGAGCAATGGTTTTTTTCATTCGTTCATACGATTTTGGGAAGTTTAACCATTCTTCAAAAACATGTTTTCCTGCAGAAAATTGAATACTGGTTCCAATAATGGTAATTTCGGCTTCATCATTTTGAAGAGTAGTTTCTAACCATTTCCATTGAGTTTCACCCAGCATATCACTTTCCGGACCTGGATCTTCCCTAAAATATCTTGTATCAAGTAAGATTATCTTAATTGTTTTTGAGCCTTCACCAAGGTCATAGGATTGATAAACACCTTCTTGAGTTCTTCTCGGGGAGTTTGATGGTACGTTAAAGAAATCAAGGTGATAGGATTGTGATGTTCTTTTTTCCGGATAATTTTTCCCGACGTTGTTGGAACCATAATCGTGATCGTCCCAGGTTCCAATTACCGGGCAGGTTTGTAATAGTTTTTTGTAGTTAACATTAAGACGTTGCCGTTGGTAAAGGCGGTCCATTTCATCCATATTTTCAGTATCGGCGTAGATATTATCGCCTAACCAAATCCAAAGTTGGGGTTGATTTTCGATTACTGAATTCCAAATCCTTTGTCTGCTCCATTGAAGATTACAGGAACCGAAGGCAATTTTGGTAATAACTCCTGTAGGTAAATTTTGAGACCAGGTTTGAAAAGAAATTAAGAAGGAAAATGAAATTGCGAGGTAACGAATCATTAGAATGGAGGTAAGAAAGGTACTTGCAAAGCAACAATAGAAATGGATAGAAATAACTTTGTAAAGGTTAAAATTTCTTTACTTTTTCTATCGAATTCCATAACAGTTCGGTGGTTTTATTCCAATTAAACTGAGTTGCCCTTTCTAATCCAAGTTGAATAAGGGAATTTCTATCAGATTCGGAAAGGAATAATTGTTTCATGGCATTTGCAATTTGATTTACAGATAAAGGGTCTACCAATAAGGCAGCATTACCGGCAATTTCAGGCATGGATGTAACATTGGAAGTTATTACCGGAGTTCCGGCAGCAAAAGCTTCAATGATTGGTAGACCAAAACCTTCGAATAAGGTGGTGTAGCAAACACCTAAAGCCCCTGAAATTAAGGTGTTGAGTTCGTTTTCCGGGATTCTTCCAGGAAAATGGATTTCATCCCGAAATGCTGCAGATTGCCAAGCTGTTTCCATTTCAGCCGTCCAAAAGGATTTACTTCCCGCAATAACTAGTTGCACCGGATTGGAAGTTTGTTGTTTAAATTGACAAAACGCTTGAATTAGATGGATGATATTTTTCCTTGGATGAATAGCGCCCCAATAAAGAAAATAGGGTTTTCCATTTGCATATTTGGTTTGGGATTTTTCTTTTTCTTCCGGTTGGCAAGGGTGAAATTGATTTGAAACTCCGTTATAGATTACATCAATTTTATTTCTGTCAATTTGGTAACGTTTTTCAATATCCTTTGCCGAAAATTCGGAAACTGTAGCGATTCGGGATGCTTTTGTAGCATATTTCGGAAAAAAGTACTGAAAATGAATACGATTGTACCAGACTATATCTTGGGGGTTATGTTCAAAATTTAAATCATGGATAACCGGAAGTTGCGGTACATTGCTACTCAGACTGAGATATCCATCAGGGGATAGGAATAGGTCGGCTTTGTATTTTTCTAATATGGAAGGAAGGGACCATTCGAACCACCAGTAGAAAAGCAATGGATGCCTGGCCGGTGGAAATATTGAAATTGGAATAATGTTATCGGAGTAGATAAACTCTTGTGAAAAAGGACGATCAAATAGGAAAATAAACCTAATTTCAGGATGATTTTTGGTTAACCGTCGCAATGTTTCGTCTGCAAATCGACCCAGGCCTTCCAATTTGCCGGGAAGCAAGAGTCTGGTATTTACAGCGATGGTTTTCATATTAAGCTACCACGAAAAGCCTTCGGGAGTTGCCCATTTTTTTTGAACTTTTAGAACTTGCTCAATAACGTCTCTAACACAACCTTTTCCACCCGGCAAAGAGGAGACGTATAAACTAATTTCTCTAATTTCATGAGCTGCATCTGCCGGACAACAGGGAAGAGCCACTTTCTTCATGACCTGATAATCGGGAAGGTCGTCTCCCATATAGAGTACATTGTTGGCAAGAAGGTTGGTAGAAATTAAAAAGTCATTCAAAGATTCGGTTTTATTGGCACTACCCAAATAAATATGGTGTATTCCAAGATACTCTAATCTTTGCCTTAAACTTTCCCCTTTACCGCCACTGATTATTGCTACATGGATTCCCATTTTTACAGCCAATTGCAGGGCGTAGCCGTCTTTAATATTCATTGTTCTGCCTTGCGAACCATCGGCTAAAAGAGTAATACTTCCGTCAGTTAATACACCATCAACATCCAGTACAATTGCCTTGATATGAGGTAATATTTCCTTATAGTTTTTCAATTTGCTTGGTACTATGTCCATAGTGTTCTAATATTTTTTGACTCATCATTTGATATACGTCGTGCATTAATTTATTAGATGCCAACATATTCAGGTGGTTGCTAATTACGGTGTAATCTCCTCTTCTGGCAGGACCAGTTTGCAAACTTTCGGGTTCTTTACCTTCAATTCTTTGGGCTGTTTCAAAAATCAGAGGATCGAGAATGTGTTCGGGCAAACCATTTTTCTTCAGGTAATCCTTGGAAAGGATGTAAAGGAAATTGGAAAAGTTGGAAGCAAAAATGGCTCCTAAATGAAGTTTTTTTCTTTCTTCAGAATCAATAGAATATACCAGATTGGATAAGTCTCCAGCAAGTTCTGATAGCGTTTTACTAAAGGTGGGTTGATTGGATTCAATGCAAAATGGAACCTTGGAGAAGTCTGTTGGTCGTTCTTTTACCATGGTTTGGAGTGGATAAAAAACACCAATTGTTTCAGAGCATTCTTGTAATACATTCATCGGAATGCTTCCGGAAGTGTGGGCTACCGGAATAGAGGTTCGAAGTTTCTGAGCTACCTTTTCATACCCATCATCCCGAGTACTGATAATAATTAATTCCGTTTTACCCCAATCTAATTCCGTAAAATCTGAACTGGCTTTTGCTCCAACTTTATTGGCCAATAACTCGGCTTTTTCCAATGTTCTATTGCATATCCAAACAATGGAATGACCTTTGCTACCTAGGGCAATTGCTAAATTGTTGGCAGCATTACCTGCACCAATAATAGAGATATACACCTTAGGAATGGGCTTCTTCTTTATTTAATACTTCAACAGCTTCTTCTGTTGTAGCATTTTTTTCTGTAGCAGGCAATTCCGCACCAACTAAATTGGCTTTATATTGACCTTCGTTGAGTGATCCAATTTTTTGAAGAATTTCTTGAGTATTCACTTTCGTTGAGTCAAAAGCGAATAAGGCCAGTTTTTGATCAAAGTTAACTTTGCTTTGGGTTACTCCCGGCATTTCTGAAATGGTTTCCTGAATGTGTTTTGCGCAACCTTCGGCACAGGTCATACCTTCAATAGCCACATTAATTGTTTTGTTAGCGGCAGTCTTACTTGTTGGCTGGTTGCAGGAATTTAGGATAAAAAGACTTATTAGGATAGATAGTATGTAACGCATCTTGTTTTTTTTTGCAAAAATAGTTTGTTCTATCGATAAATAATACCAATTCAAAAAAAACAAAGGCCATCTCTCCAGATGGCCTTCAACCCAATAATCATTCACCACATTTCACCAACCAATTCCTAAAAAAAGTAATTTGGAAACAAGGCCAATTTTGTTGTTGTTTTCAGCGCAAGAAGGCTCCCAAATCAAATCAAAGAAATTTACCTGGTCTAATCGCTTAGAGATGGTTTTGAACGACGATGTAAAGATAATAAATTTTGTTTAATAATTTCTTAAAAAAGTTAAACAAGAAAAATAAATTGATGTAATTTCTGTAAGGGTTTGATTTCGAGCTTGTTTTTTTTTGTTTAATGTTTTATCAAGAACTGTAAAACAAAAAAGGATTCGAATAAACGTGTTCGAATCCTTTTCTATTAGGTATAAATGAAATTATATTTTTATAAATTTTGTTCTGCTAACTCCGTTTGCAGCAGAAATTATTACCTCGTACATTCCTGATTCCCAATTGGTAACATCCAATATGGTTGAAGTTTGAGCATTTAGAATATTGGTATTTAGGATTGATTTTCCAAAAATATCAACTACTTGAATAGACTTGATTTCATTTGACCTGGTATCAATTAAGATTTGATCGCTTGAAGGATTTGGATACAAAGAGAATGAATTGGTTGATTCTATGGAATTAATAGATGTTACTAGTTCCAATGGTAAAACAGTTCCGTCTGCAAGAACTGCAATTAAGGTAAAGGCTTGACCATTGTTGTTTCCGGTTTCATTTAAAAATCCGGAAGCAAGTACTGTAATACTTTTGCCTGCTAAACCGGATAAAGGTGCCGAATAACTTGCAACGGTAACGCTATTATCGGCTGCAGGCTTAATATCTAGTACATAGTCGGCTGCAGGTACAGTAAGATAAGGTGTAATGTCGGTATAAGCGGCTGAATTTACCAATTCCAGAACTCCTGCAAAAACATCAACAGTAGGAGCGTCGGTTGCGCCATGCACCACTCTGATATTTACATCGGATGCATTGTCAGCAGTTTCTTTCATTTGGTTTTGCAGCAATAAAGTAAAGCCAGTTGATCTTCCATCAGGATTAGTTACAAAGGAACCAGGATTCAGCACACCGTTGGCTATAGCTGCATAGGTTTCTCCATTTTCCAAAGTGACAGTGAAATTCTTAAGGGTATCATTAACAGACATGCTTGAACCTGGAGCAACTCCAATGTTAATTGGCACACCTGCCGGAAGACTTAAATAAGGAGTAGCCGTTCTGAATCCGAAATCAGGAAGAGTTAAGTCCCCATTAACATAGATATCTACTGCGCTTGCGGCTGGATCAGCAGCATTGTGAATTACTTGCAACCTTGCTTGACTGATGGTTTGTAATTCAATGACTGTTCCGTCAGCAAGTGCTGCAAATAATCCGAAAGCAGCACCAGATTGATTCGTTGCCGGATTTAAGAAACCTGAAGCAAATACAACGGCTGTACCTCCTGCTAACCCTGATAAGTTAGCTTGGTAGGAAATGATTATTGGAGAACCTGCTCCAGGGGTAATATCCAGTATATAATCTGCTGCAGGAACAGCAATGTATGGTGTAAATGCGCCAAAATCTGCGTTGTCCACCAGGGTTGCAACGCCTCTTGCTTTGATATCAACGGTAGGTGCATCGGTTGAGCCATGTAGGGCAATAAATTCAACATTACCCTGCTGAGTGGCAGAAGTTTTCGCATTTGGAATAATGGTTAAGCCAAATGAAGTAGAGTTGTTGTCCGGATTGGATGCAAAGTTTGCAGGATTGATAACTCCATTTGCAACTGCTATGTACTTTTCACCGGAAATTAAACTAACGGTAAAGTTTTTCAAGGTGTCATTAGCAGAGGTGCTGCTTCCCGGTGCAATTCCTATGTTTAAAGGAACGCCTGCAGGCAATGTTTGAAAAGAAGTAGCCTCTCTAAAGGCAAAATCGTCCAGAATTAAATTTCCATTCAGGTAAACATCCACCGCGGCAGCAGCTGGGTCGGCTGAATTGTGGATTACTTGTAATTCTGCATTTTGGGAATAACCAAATGTGGTGGTCCCAACGAACGCGCTAAGAAGCGCAATTTTGAGTTTTGTTGTTTTCATGGTAAAAAAATTAAGTTGGTCATTCATGGTAGAATGATGACGCAAACATAAAAGCATTTTGTTTAACGTTTACGATTAATAGTTAAACAAAATCTTAAAAAAACTTAATTACCTTGAAACAAGTTTTATCAATTCAGGTAGGGATTTGAAGAAGTGAATATTCTTATTGGTTTGAATTTCAAACTCCTGTAAAGGCTTACCTGTTAAATAAATTGAGGTTTTAGTGCTAAGTAGATCTATGTTACTTTTAAACTCTTTCCATTCTTTTGGAGAAAATGGATTGGTTGCAACGGTTAAAATGAAGTCTGGTCTAATTATATGAACAACTCTTTCCAGGTCAATAACAGGAACGCTTTGACCTAGGTAAATGGTTCTATATCCGCGGCTTCGCAACGCATAGTTGTAAAATAGTATGACCATTTCGTGCAATTCGTTTTCTCTTAGAAACAAGACAAATGTTTGCATCTGTTTTTGAATGGAACTTGATTTAATTCCATCTATAGCAACTATCATTTTTTGCCGGATGATATTGCTGACAAAATGTTCCTGAGCAGGGTTGATACTCCCGGATTGCCACATGGTGCCAATTCTGGAAAGAAATGGGAAAATGATATCTTGAATCGTTGATTCAAATCCCATTTTAATAATACAGCTATTGAAGGTTTTATCAAAAAATGGTTCATCCAGGTCAATCATGGATAGTATGAAGCTATCAATTAAGTCTTCGTTTTCTGTTTTTACCAAATTAATGGAAGCAACCAATTGGGCTACTTCATTTGGTACCATGGATGCAATGGATGAAATTTTGAATCCGTTTTTGTTTAAAAGACTGATATTTAATATTTTTCTCAACTCCTCATTGGAATACATCCGGATGTTAGTATCGGTGCGTTGAGGGGTGAAAATAGAATATCTTTTTTCCCAAATTCTAAGTGTATGGGCTTTAATGCCTGACAACTTTTCCAAATCTTTAATGGAATAGTTGGCTTCTGTATTCATTCTGAAAAATTTGTTTCAAAAATAGTAATTAAAGTTAAACAAAACTTTTCTATTTTCCTTTAAATTTTTGGATGGAGTTTCTGGTAAAATCGCTAAGCACTAGTTTGCCACTAATTTTAGCTCTTTCAACAAGGAATTGATCCCAATTTTCGGTACCTTCCCAAAAGATTTGCTTTAAATCTTTCATGGCTTCAGGATTTGAATTCACTAAGAAACTAAGCAACGAATTAATTGAAGTATCCATTTCTTCTATTGAATCAAAAACTTCATTATACATACCTTTTTCTTTTGCCCAACTCGCTGTGTGCCATTTTGCAGCATGAATACTCATCTGTTGGAAAGCTGATTTCCCAATTTTTCTTTCAACAGCCGGTCCTACAACAAATGGGCCTATTCCTACAGCTAATTCGCTCAGTTTGGCCGATGCATGATTAGTAGCATAGCAATAATCTGACGCACAAGCAATGCCAACTCCACCGCCAACAGCTTTGTTATGTACCCGGGTAATTACAAATTTCGGGGCTTTTCTCATGGCATTTATTACCAAAGCAAAACCACTAAAAAAATGGAGCCCTTCTTCTTTATTTTGAATGGCGATTAATTCATCAAAGGATGCACCGGCGCAAAAGGATTTTTCACCTTCACTTTGCAAGAGGATTGCCAAATAGTCATCATTCATTCCAGCCAACTCTATTTCTCTTGCAATGGATCTTAACAAATTTCCCGGAAGAGAATTGCTTTGTGGATGGTGAAAGGTAATTTTAGCAATTTTTCCATTAAATTCCGATTCGGTTTTAACCCAGCCTTGTTCCATATATGTTAATTTTGGGGCGAAGATACTTTTCTTCTCGTCAACTACATGGGCTCAGATTTAATCCATCCAATTTTAAAGCAGTATTGGGGGCATGATGGTTTTAGACCTATGCAGGAGGAAATTATTAGGTCTGTTTTGGATGGCAGGGATACCATTGCGCTTCTTCCTACCGGTGGTGGAAAATCTATTTGTTACCAAGTGCCCGGACTTGCCTTGGGTGGACTAACTCTTGTCATTTCTCCCTTGGTGGCCTTAATGAAGGATCAGGTTGATACCTTGCAAAAAATGGGAATTAAAGCAGTTTTTATTTCATCCGTAATGTCTTACAGAGAAATAGACATTGCTCTTGATAACTGTGCTTATGGGAAAGTCAAGTTTCTATATGTTTCACCTGAACGATTGAAGACTGAATTGTTTCTGGCCAGGGTTAAAAAAATGAATGTCAAGTTGGTTGCTATCGATGAAGCCCACTGTATTTCCCAATGGGGATACGATTTTCGACCTCCCTATCTGCAAATTGCTGAACTAAGAAGCCATTTACCAAAGGTTCCATTTATGGCATTAACTGCAACCGCAACACCTGAGGTTATAAAAGATATTGGTGAAAGGTTGGAAATGAAAAACCCGCAAATTTTTCAAAAGAGTTTTGATCGTCCCAATTTATCTTACTTATTTCTGAAAGAAAGTGACAAAGAAAATAGGTTAACTTCTATTTTTAAGAAATCATCCGGTACAGGAATTGTTTATACCAGAAATAGGAGATTGACTGTAGAAGTGGCTAATTTGCTTAAACATCAATCTATTTCAGCCGATTTTTACCATGCCGGATTAGAACCGGAAATTAGAAATCAAAAACAACAGGATTGGATAGCCAATAAAACTCGTGTTATTGTTTGCACCAACGCATTTGGAATGGGAATTGACAAGCCGGATGTTCGAACAGTTGTACATTTTCAACCTCCCGATTGTATTGAGGCCTACTTTCAGGAAGCGGGTAGGGGAGGACGAGATGGTAAACCGGCCTATGGGGTATTGCTATACGACGAAAGGGATATTGAGGATCTGGAGTTTCAACTAAAGAACGCATTTCCTGAAAAAAGTGAAATACGCACGGTTTATCAGGCTTTGGTTAATTATTTTCAGTTAGCAGTAGGAAGTGGAAAGGATGATTTTTTGGAGTTTGACTTGTTAGATTTTTGCAAAACATATAACCTAAATCACCTTAAAAGTTTAAAATGTTTGGATTTATTGGCCAAGAACGATTATATTTTTTTGACAGATTCTGTCTTTATGCCATCGAGGCTTATGTTCAAGGTGGATAAAAATGAACTTTATTCCTATCAATTAAAATATCCACGGTTGGATGGAATATTGAAAACCATCCTTCGGTCTTATTCAGGAATTTTCGACGAATTTGTTGTAATCCGAGAAAAGGATATTGCTTTTCGTGCAAAAACTTCTGTGGAAAAGTTAATTAAAGATTTAGAAAACCTCCACAAGCAAGAGATTCTTGTTTATGTGCCACAAAGTAGTTTGCCAAAAATAAATTTTCCGCATGGGGTTGTTTTGGCCAAGGATTTATTTTTTGATTCCGAAACATTTGAAAAAAGAAAGAAGCAAGTTGAAATTCGTAATCAAGCATTTATTGATTTATTAATTGATGACGAAGGTTGTAGAACCCAACGTATGTTAAGGTATTTTGGTGAAGCCGATGCAAAGCCATGTGGAAGATGCGATGTATGCCTTCAAAAAGTAAAAAAAGATTTAAGTACCAAAGACCTGTTAAAACTTGAAAGCCTGGTATTAGATTGGGTAAAAGAAAAACCAATATCGTATGATTGGCTGATTCAAAAAACGGAACACCCCAAACAAATGCAAGAATTAATTCGATTTCTGGTAGGGGAAGGAAAGATTGTTCAGGAAGGAAATTGGCTTAAACAACCCAAACAATAATAATAAGGTTCTTACGGCAATGCGTTCGGATCGAGTTTTCCTCAGGTAGCCTGAAATAGGTAATCCGTACAAATTGAATGGTTTAAAAATTACTTTTTATGCGGGCCCCCTCCGCCTACCTGATTTTTGCTAAACATACAACAGCTTGCATGGCGTTCGGGTCACGCTATCGGCTGTAGTCCTCGTCCCCCTAGGCTAAAGCCGTAGGGGGCCTGTGGGCTACTTGCCTCTATCGTTGCCCGATACGTAACCTATCCTAAGTGTTCTAACCAAATTTTTTCTTGGTATCTATCAGTCCTCTGAAAGAAATTCATGGTATTTTACTGAAAATCCTTGTATCCAACTAGGGTAAATGATTGCTTAAATTATACCTTATTGATGTTTCTAATGTTTTTCAGCAGGCTCAACTAATTCCTTTTAGCTGGTGCGATTTTTCTAAAATTTAAATTTCTAGGTTTTTGATATTGTCTAATTGGACGATGTCAATTGGATTAGATGTACTTTTACAATTCAGAATAATTAATTTCTTTGGGATGAAACGTTTGATTTTTTGTTTATTAGTCGGAGTAAATAGTTTTTCCACGGCTATTTCAAGCACTGTATTTATTAAAGCTACTACCGAAGGCAATGGTGACACCGCTTTAGTTATTACGGAAAGGGCCTTACCCGGTGTTGATTATCATAAAGCCTTGTATTCAGGCAAAAGTTCATCTTTGGGAATAGCCTTGCCTTATGAACTTCCTATGTTGGCCTTTGTTAAGTTTCAAGGACAAGAAATTCCATTGTTTGTTACCAATGGTGATAGTTTGTGGATTGATTTTGTGTCAGGTAAACCAAATTTCAAGGGCAAAAAAGCGAATGAGAATGCCTTGCTTTATCAATTCCTCCAGATGTTTGGTTCCGGTTACCAGCGTGATTCGATCAAGAAGAAGATGTATGCGAACTCCATTGATGAATTTGAAATTCAGCTTTATGATAAACGGAAAGAGCAAGAAAAATGGGTTGAAAAGCAATCTGCCACCAACGATTTTAAAGATTATTTGAATTCCTATGCCAGGTTTTGGTATTGGGGAGCAATTTTCGCTTATCCAATTGAAAGGGCAAATGCTTCCCCTCAAAATCCGGTAATTGCTCTTCCAAAACTTGTTTTGGAAGGATTTGAAGAATCGAGCCTTTCCAACATAAAACTATTGGCAGTTGCTCCTTTTCGAGAGTTTCTATTTTACTATATTACCTACATAACTTCTGAGTCAAATGGTTTTAATAAATTTACAGATGTTGGTACTTCAACAGAACGAAAATCGGCGCAAGCATATGCTAAATTGAAGGGTGAAAACGCAGTTTATATAGCTTCCCGGTTTTTGAATGACAACATGGAAAAGATTAGTGAACCCGTATCCCGTCGTCTGGTTGAACTAATTAACGAGAAGGATGCGTCAAAGGCTTATTATAAGTATTTGTCACAGAAATTGAAATTGGTATCAACCAAATCAACAAGCGCAGATGGAAAGGCAAAGGATAGTTCTGCCAAGACTGATCAGGCAAATTCTCCATTTTCACTAAAAGATTTAAAAGGGAAATCAGTGAAATTGGAGGATTTTAAAGGTAAGGTGGTATATATTGATTTCTGGGCGAGTTGGTGTGGACCATGCAGACAGATGTTCCCATTTTCAAAACAATTGCATGAAAAATTGAATGAGAAGCAAAAAAAGGAGATTGTGTTTTTATATATTTCCATTGATGGAACTGAGGAATCGTGGAAGAAGGCCATTGAACAGCTAGATTTGAGCAATGGCGTGAATGTGATTAGTCCGGGAAATTGGCAAAGTGAGGTTGTAAAATGTTTTCAAATTTCGAGTATACCCAGGTACATGATTTTGGACAAAAAGGGGAATTTGGTTGATAGTAATGCCAAGAGACCGGCAGATCCAAGTTTATTGAGCGATTTATTAAACTTGTTAAATTAGCCTTTGTGTAAACTTTCCGGTGACTGTTTTTTCGCTGAATCTAAGTTATTTTGGGTCAAAACATGTCTAATTGGGTTTGCACCCTCGGGCAACGATTGAGGCAAGTAGCTCCAAAGCAACGCAGCGATTTAGCGGAGTGGATTTGGACTACAGCCGAAAGCGTGACCCGAACGCCTTTGCAATTCAATAAGGAAATAAAACTACTTTCAGGGAGGCGGAGGGGGCCCGCCAAATAATTATAAAAAAAAGGCCCCTTAAAAGGAGCCTTTTAGCTTGAAAAAGGTTAATCTCGAATGATTGTGAAGAAGGATGCTTTAGTGCCTTCCTTATGTTTCAGAACGAAATAATAAGTTCCGGCAGAGAATTTTTCTCCGTTCCAGTCGTTTCGGTAGTTATCCTTATCGAAGATTTTTACACCCCATCGATCGTAAATTTTTAAATTATTTTCAGGGGATTTTTGAATCAGGTAATTAATAACCAGGTTGTCATTTTTGCCATCACCGTTTGGAGTCATTACGTTAAAGAATTCCAAATCATTGGCAATCGTATATTCCACATTCATAGTATCTGTGCAGCCAATAGAGTTTGTAACAATTAATTGAACAGTAATTTTTCCTGTGTCTTCATCTGCAAAAATATGGGTTGGACTAGGCACGGTTGAAGTGTCATCCGGTATATTAGGGTCATCTTGATTTCCAAAATTCCAGTGCCATCCAATAATTTCATCATCTGCTCCGGTAACATAGGAAGAGTCGGTAAATACTACCGGTTTTTGAGTTCCGGAAAGGAAAGGAGGGTCAATGGTGAAATTAGCAACAGGCGGAGCAAAGGACCAGAATAAGAAGTTATGAGTATCAACACATCCAAATTGGTCAGTTACAATTACAAACGAAGTATCGGGGAATCCTGACATTACTGCAGAAGAGGAATCGGAACCATTGCTCCAGAGGTAGGTATAATTTAAGGAAGAGTCGCCAATAGCAAGGGTTAACAATTGGGTTGGAGAGCAAATGGTGTCGTTTCCGACGATATCCACTAAGGTATCTGAATTGCCCACTGTTATGAACGTAGTGTCTGATTTACAAGTAAATTGGTCAACGACATACAGGCTATAGGTACCTGCCGGTACATTAATCGATTGGGTAACATTTCCATTAGACCAAACATATTGAGTAAATCCACTAGGGCCTGATAGGATGGTATTAACACCAAAGCAAGTATGAGTATTTCCGGAGATAATTGGAGCCGGAGGAATAGGGTGTAGTAAAATGGTAGTAGTTATAGAATCAAGGCAACCACCGGCGGAAGTGTAAACAGTAACCGGTCCATTTTGAAAGAATGCCAAGGAATTAATGGTATCACCAGTACTCCACCAAATGGGTCCACCGGTAGTAGTTTGACCTGCTAAGGTTGTACCGTTTCCGCATAATTCAGGATCACCTACCAAGGTTAGATTAGGATCAGTAGCAGTTACGATGAAGTTAGCACTAGTAGAGGAACAGCCAAAGTTGTCAACAATAGTTACAGTATAGTTGCCGGCAGAAACATTGGGGCGTACGTTGGAAAGCAAAGGGAAAAACAAATCGTTCCAGATATAAGAATCCATACCGGGAACAGAAACCGATAAAGTTGTTGTTTCAGAATTACAAAGAGAATTGTCACCAGAAATTACAGGAACAGGAGGAAAAGGGTGAACTCCGACAATAAATTGAGTAGAATCGGAGCAACCAAGAGTATCTGTTACGTAAACCATTAGCGTATCATCATTGGTGAACCAACGGGAATCGGAGGTACTACCATCTTCCCAAAGTATGGATGCACCGGAGGGAGAATAAGTAAGATTAACTTGAATACTATCAATTCCGCAACCGGTTGTAGAACCAATTGCTGTCACGTTAGGGTCGGAAGACACAACTGTAATGGTATCTGACTTTCGGATACAGCCATTTGGTCCGGCAACGATTAGGGAATAATCGCCTGCAGCTACGGTAACGGAGCTATCGGTAGAGCCATTGCTCCATAGGTATTCTGCATAAGAATTATTTGAAGCAAGTGTAGTTAGGTCATTGTTGCAATAACCAAGTGTACCTAAAATAATTGGTCTTGGAAGGGAATCATTTAATACTTCCACATACAAAGAAATAGAAGTAGTTCGGTTAGGGCTGCCATCATCAGTACCATTAATAGTAAAACTATGAACGCCAATATTGGATGTATCAGAGACAAATTGTAAAGAAATACTTCCAGTAGTTCCATTGGATTGGTTTACGACTGTTAGTCCAGGTACAAAGGATCCGATGGTATCGAGACCAACTGTAACAGATTGACCTTGTTCAGGGCCAAAAAAATCAAATTGCCAATTTACAGTGTCAAAAAGACAAACCCGGATGGTATCGCAACCGGAGAATTGGTTACTTGTAAGAGGAGCGATATTATTGCTACCCCCATTTGCACAAACATCAAAAATAAAGGTTTTGTTATCCAGCCAAGAAACACCGTCTGGATTGCCGAAAGGTCCATCAAAATCAATTCCGGCGTGATCAAAACGTCCGAATTGAATAAAATTAACACCGTCTCCTTTGTTTGCTCCAACGGTTGAAGGTATTCCACCGAAACCGTTGGTTCCTTGGGATGCATCACCGGTAGTCCATTGCATATCGCCGTAAAGGAAGGCGCAATTATTACCGGGAGGTAAGATAGGATCTAAACCATCAGTGATAATTACTTCACAGTTATTTTGTTTGTCAAAGTTGGAAGAAAAATATCCAATATTTTGATACAAAACTCTTAAATATCCGCTGCTAAGTTGCATTTTAACCAAGCAACCCTGACCATTATCGTAAGGGTTGGTATCAAAATCTGCCCAAAAAGGAGCTACCATTGGAGCTGTGCTATTAGGAAAGCCTGAAGAGGAATAAGTTCCAACTGCCTGTCCAAAAGAAATATTTCCATTATTATTGATATAACAGGAATTATAGGAAGTACCGTACAGGCAAAAAGTAAAAGGAAGATTAATAAGGCTAGAGCTTCCATCATCGTTGGCAAAATCTATTCCGGGAACAAAATCAGTGGAAGTATCGGAGCAGCTAGCCACGAATGGTGAGCAGTTTCCTCCAATAAGGGATTTTCCGGCGGGGTATTGACTAGGGTGAATTTTAACTTTTTTAGGTTCGGTATTTTTAGGAAAGTTAATTTCATAGGAATTTCCATTGCTAAAATCCAATTTGCCTTGTTCTTTAAGGGATTGGTACTCTGCCGGATTAAGTTTTACAACTTTTCCTTGCTGAGGTAGGGCAGCATTTTGAGAAAAACCTGATTGAAAGGCTAGTAAAGAGATAACATTTACAAAAAGTAGTTTTAGTTTCATTGCACTAATTTTCTTTGTATTCTATTTCGGTTCTTAATTTTCCTTTGGGGTAATAATACTTCCATTTTCCGGAAGGATTTCCATTTTTAAAATTCCCTTCGCTTTCTTTTTTGCCGTTGGTGTGGAAGAATATCCAAAATCCTTCTTTTTTTCCATTGGCATAATTTCCTTCGCCTTTTTTCTTTCCATTTTCATGGTAATCAATTTGATGACCATTGCCATTGACAACCATTGGAGAACCGTCTTTATCCCAGCTATTAAGCATTAAAAACTCATCAGCGGAGGTGTAAGCCGGCGGTAATTCTTCGTTTTTCGATTTTTTTTGCCCAAACGAGGTAGCGGAAACCGATAGGAAACCGACGAGAAGCAGCGAAAAATACCAAGATTTAGTCATAATCAAAAGGGCGGTAAAGGTAAAATAAGAAAATAAAATTACAAGTCTGTTGTGGAAAACTTTTGGCCAGAGGACGGAAAGTCTACCTAGTTAAATTTTAAGGCGTTGAAATCAGCATTTCCTCCGCTTAAAATTATTCCAACTTTTTTATTTTTTACAATCGACTTATTTAGAAGAATGGTTGCCAAGGGTAAGGCAGATGAAGGTTCAATAATTATCTTCATTCTTTCCCAAATAAGTTTCAACGCTTCGAGAATGGTAGTTTCATCTGCCAAAAGGATATTTTGTACTTTACTGCGAATGATTGAAAATGTTTTTTCACTGAGGGAGGTCAGAAGTCCATCTGCTATGGTCTTAGGATTAGAAACCGGAGTTAGAATTCCATTATTAAAAGAGATGAAGGCATCATTGGCTCCTAAAGGTTCGGCACCAATAACCAGGGTTGATGGAGATAAATAACTTGTTATTAAGGCAGTTCCACTTAGAAGTCCACCACCCCCTACCGGAGCAAAAAGGTAATCAAGCTGAGGTGTTTGTCTCAGGAGTTCGAGTGCAGCAGTTGATTGTCCGGCGATAACCGAATAATTGTCAAAAGGATGAATAAAAGTTGCCCCGGTATTTTTTACTACTTCATGAAGGGTTGATTCTCTGGCTTCCAAGGTTGGTGCACATTCGATAATTGTTCCACCGTATGATTTGACGGCATTTTTTTTTATTGGAGGAGCTGTTGAAGGCATTACAATGAAAGCCGGTATACCTTTTTGTTTGGCTGCCAATGCCAAAGCTGCAGCATGGTTACCACTGCTATGAGTAGCAACACCTGATTTTAAGTCGGATAATTCTAATCGATTCACAGCATTGCTTGCACCTCTCATCTTAAAAGCACCAACTTTTTGAAAATTCTCGCATTTAAAGAAAAGTTCGGCTTCAACCAGTTCATTCAAATAGTTATTGGTGA
The DNA here is from genome assembly GCA_019695265.1 of Bacteroidia bacterium. Taxonomy (NCBI): domain Bacteria; kingdom Pseudomonadati; phylum Bacteroidota; class Bacteroidia; species Bacteroidia bacterium. Next base: position 16,654 of record JAIBAJ010000051.1, read on the forward strand.
AAACAGGGGTTTGATGAATAAAAGGTTGAATTAACTTATGGCTAATTTCAATGTCAGTTAAAGATGGAATTTGAAGGATTGGTTTTGGACTACTCACGATTAACCTTTTTAGCAAAGGAAGGAAATTCTTAGAATGGATAGCTGTTAATTGTGAAAGAAATAACACTACCTTTGCAGCCTTTTTTATGGCTAGTCTGAGACAAAATAAATTTTCACGCCTTTTACAGAAGGAGCTTAGTTCATATTTCTTGGTTGAAAGCAGACATTTTCAAACGGGATGTATGATTACAGTTACTATTGTAAGGATAAGTCCGGATTTAGGAGAAGCTAAGATTTATTTAAGTTTTTTTCAGGTTGTTGATAATGCTAAGGTTTTGGCAAGTATCACGGATAAAACCTGGGAGATTAGAAAGTGGTTAGGTGACCGGATACGGCATCAGGCGAGGGTAGTACCCAATCTTCATTTTTACATTGATGATTCATTGGATTATGCTGCCAATATTGAACGTTTACTTCAAGATAATTCATCACCAAAATTGTAATGCAATACGACCCCATTAAGCGTTCATTAGGAAACGTATTTAATAAGAGTCCTTTTTTAAGAAAGGTATTTTACAACTTACTTGACCTACTATTGTTAAGAAGTTGGCATATTCACAAGCAGTTAAAGGCCTGGGAGAAAACTATTCAGAATTCATCACCTGCTATTTTGGATGCCGGTGCCGGTTTTGGTCAATATTCATTTTGGATGGCAAAAAGAAATCCTAAGGCAACAATACTGGCAGTGGATGTGAAATCGGAGCAGGTAGAGGATTGTAATGCTTTTATGAAATCCATCTCATTTAATCATGTGAAATTTGAAGTGGCAGATTTGTTAGAATATAAGAAATCCGGTACATATGATTTGATTTTGTCAGTAGATGTAATGGAGCATATATTGGAGGATACCCTTGTATTTCGTAATTTTCATGAGTCCTTAAAAAAGGGAGGAATGCTTCTTATTTCCACACCAAGTGATCAAGGAGGTTCCGATGCCCATGATGAAGATGATGCATCATTTATAGAGGAGCACGTTCGAAATGGATATAACATTAAAGAAATTGAGGATAAATTAAGGGATTCAGGGTTCTCCAAAGTTGAGGTAAACTATTCCTATGGTAAGCCAGGACAGATTGCCTGGCGCTTTTCGATGAAATATCCAATTTTAGCTTTGGGAGCAACAAAATTGTTTTTCTTAATTTTACCTTTTTATTATTTGTTTTTTTATCCAATTTGTTTTGTTTTGAACTATTTAGATACGAATTTTAAACATTCAACTGGGACTGGATTAATTGTTAAAGCCTGGAAATAATCATGAATAAAATTTCAATAGCATTAAATGTGTTTTTCGCCCTGGCGTTGGGTGTTTTGTTTTATTTTCAATTTACCGGAAGAAATGTTAATCATTCCGGAGGTCCAAAGGATACTTTGGCAGGAGCTATTACCATTGCCTATGTTAATACGGATACCCTCTGGAAGAACTATGAAAAGGTAAAAGAAATGGAAGGGGAATTGGAGCGAAGTAACAAACGTATGGACGATGATTTGAAAAATAAAGGAAGGGCTTTGGAACAGGAGTATTATAATTATCAAGAAAGAATTCAATCAGGTCAGGTTACTCAAGAGCAAGCCCAGGAGAAGGAGGCTAAAATCATGCAAGACAGGCAGGAGTTGATGCAACTTCAGCAAGAATATGAAGATCAGGCTTCGAGAGAGACCATGAAGAAAAACGAAGAACTAAGAAAAGAGATTTTTGCATTTATTGAAAAGTACAATAAAGAGAATGATAACTATACCTTTATTCTTTCATATTCTTCAATTGGATCAATCATGGTGGCAGACACCACTTTAGATATTACCAAGCCGATTCTTGACGGGCTAAATGAGGCCTACAAGAAAAATAAGAAGAAGTAATCGGCATGGCAAGGGTTTTAGCCATAGATTATGGAACTAAAAGGGTTGGATTAGCCGTAACGGACCCCAACCAAATCATTGCCACCCGATTAGAAACCGTGCATTCAAAAGATGTACTTGAATTTATAACAAGGTATTGCCATTCTGAAGTTGTTGAAACATTTGTAATTGGGTTACCACTCCAATTGGATGGAAAACCTTCCCAAATTACGCCGCATGTAGAGGGATTTGTTCGACAATTGCAAAAAAAATTCCCTTTGATTCCAATCAAAAGAGTGGATGAACGATTCACTTCAAAGATGGCATTTCAAACTATGATAGACTCAGGTTTGAAAAAAAAAGATCGGATGAAAAAAGAATTGGTTGATGGAGTGAGTGCAACCTTAATTTTGCAAAACTATTTGGAAAGTAAAAAATGATTTACCCTATTGTTGCCTATGGTAGTCCTTTGTTAAAAGTTAGAGCAAAGGATATAAGTCAGGATTATCCTAAATTGGATCAATTGATTTTGGATATGTATGAAACAATGTACCAAGCAAATGGTGTTGGTTTGGCGGCACCTCAAATTGGATTATCCATACGCCTGTTTGTGATGGATGCAAGCGGACTAGCTGATGAAGAGCCTGAATTGGAAGGTTTGAAGAAGGTTTTTATTAATCCTTTGATTACGGCAGAAGCCGGTAAGGAATGGAGTTTCAATGAAGGTTGTTTGAGTATTCCCGGAATTAGAGAAGATATTTTTAGAAAACCGGGTGTTGAGATTGAATATTACGATGAAAATTTTGTCTATCATAAAGAAAGGTTTTCTGGAAAAGCAGCACGTATTATTCAACATGAATATGATCATTTGGAGGGGATTTTGTTTGTTGATAAAGTATCCTCTCTAAAAAAGAAACTAATTTCCGGAAAGTTGAAGGATATTATGAATGGCAAGGTAAATGCCGATTATCGCATGCGATTTGGGGTTAAGATTTAAGCTTTATGCCAAGGTATCTGCTACACCTCTCTTTTTGTGGTACCAATTATAATGGTTGGCAGGTACAGGAAAATTCAAAATCGGTTCAATCGGAAATAGACCAGCGCATAACTCAATTATTTTCTGAACCGGTTTTGTCAGTTGGTTGTGGCAGAACCGATACAGGTGTTCATGCTTCCAATTTTATATTGCATTTTGATTTAACCAAGGAAATATCAGTCGATGATTTGAAATTCAAACTCAATCGCATGCTTCCGCCTGATATAGTTGTATACCATGCCTTTGAAGTTGAAAAAGATTTTCATGCCAGGTTTGATGCATTGTCCAGGACCTATCATTATTTTATTTCCAAGGAAAGGAATCCATTTTTAACCAATCTTAGCTGGCATATTCATTATAGGTTGAATATTCAAGCTATGAATGAAACCATTCAAATTCTAAAGGAATATGAGGATTTCTCCAGCTTCAGTAAAAGTAAAACACAGGTTAAAACCAATTTATGTACTATTCACGAGGCAAATTGGAAAGAAACAGCTGACTTTTATATTTTTTCCATCAAAGCCAATCGTTTTTTAAGAAATATGGTTAGAGCCATTGTTGGCACCTCCCTCCAAATAGGCTTAAATAAATTGGATGAAAAGGGACTTAGAGCAATTGTTGAAGGTAAAGATAGAAGATTAGCATTTGAATCAGTTCCCGGGACGGGTTTATATCTTACCCAAATTGAATATCCAACCACTAAATTCAAAGGAAATAATTTGCAATTCCAAGGGATTCCATTTGATCCTATGAATTAAGAAAGTCAGCTACAGCGTCTGCAACATTTTCACCATCCATGGCTGCCGAAACGATTCCTCCTGCATATCCGGCACCTTCGCCGCAAGGGAATAAACCCGGACATGATTCATGCATTAAGGTAATTTTAGATCTTGGAATTCGTACCGGAGAAGAAGTGCGACTTTCCGGAGCTACTAACACTGCATCTTCCTGCAAATAGCCTTTCATTTTTTTTCCAATGTGGATAAAAGCCTCTTTTAGGCGGGAATGAATTTCAGTTGGTAGAACCGCCTTTAAATCGACACTTTGGATTCCTGGTTGATAAGAACAGGCAGGCAGGTTTTTGGATGTTTTTCCAGAAATAAAATCAACCAAACGTTGTGCAGGGGCAACTTGGGATTTTCCGCCTTCCAACCATGCTTTTTGTTCAACCATTGCCTGGTATTTTACTCCAGCTAGTGGACCTGTTAATCCAAGTTTAATTAGATCGCTTTCTTCCACCGGAACAACGATTCCTGAGTTGGCAAATGGGTTGTTACGTTTAGAAGGTGACCAACCATTGGTGACAATTTCGCCGGGAGATGTAGCACAGGGGGCAATAATGCCTCCGGGACACATGCAAAAGGAGTATACTCCACGTCCATTAATTTGTTCGACCCAAGAATAGGAAGCAGGAGGTAAGTAGTCACCTCTAAAATCGCAGTGGTACTGAATGGAATCAATAACCGTTTGAGGATGTTCCACTCTCACACCTAGTGCAAAAGGTTTAAATTCGATTGCAATGTTTGAATCATTTAAGAGGTGGAAAACATCTCTTGCTGAATGGCCAGTTGCTAGAATAATTGCCGATATGGCTATATTTTCATTGTGATTAATTTGAATGGATTGTATTCCTTTGGAATTATACTCAATCCCGGTCAGTTTGCTATTAAATCGTACCTCTCCGCCACATTCAATTATTTTTTCTCTAATGGAGGTAATAATCTTAGGGAGTTTATTGGTTCCGATGTGAGGGTGGGCCTCAATCAAAATTGATTCATCTGCCCCATGAAGGAAAAATCTTTCTAAAATTCTTCTTACACTTCCTCTTTTTCCTGAACGAGTGTAGAGTTTTCCATCGCTGTAAGTACCAGCACCGCCTTCACCAAAGCAATAATTACTTTCCGGGTTGACAATTTGATCCTTATTAATCGCTGCTAAGTCCCTTCTTCTGGTTCTGACATCGTTGCCTCTTTCAAAAATTATTGGTTTAAGTCCAAGTTCAATTAATCGAAGAGCGGCAAAAAGTCCTGCAGGACCGGCTCCAATAATTGCGACCTCCTCGCTATTATTAACTTGTTTTTCCACGAAGGTAAACTCAAGAGGAAATTCCGGATCACTTTCACCGGGTAAAAAGAGGTCAACCGTTAAATTTATTTTAATATCCTTCTTTCGGGCATCGATGGATCGTTTTCGAATTTTGAAAGACTGGTATTTGCCTTGAAGTAAATAGGACCGAAGTTTTTCCGGGTCAGAAACAAGCTCTAGCGGTAAGGTTGTAGTAAGTTGATTAGGCATGGATTTATCATGCAAAGACGCAAAAGTAAGCTTTTTTGGGTCAGATTGCTAATTTAAGGAATTGGCAAATAAACAAGGCTAAAGGATTGGTTTGGTTGTTATTTCAACACGAGGTTGAAAACTTATTTTTTTACCACTATATTTCTTATGAATTCAAATTCAAAACTACTAATTTTGCCGCCCTTGAAATTACTTTCATAAATATTTATACATGAGATTTATTGTTTCTAGTACCGCGCTTTTAAAGCAATTACAGGCGATTGGAGGAGTTTTAAATTCCAGCAATACCATTGCTATATTGGATAATTTCCTTTTTCGTTTGGATAAAGGAGAGTTGACTATTTCCGGGTCAGATTTGGAAACAACTATGACAACCAATTTGCAAGTTGAATCAAAAAACAAAGGTTCAGTTGCTATTCCTGCCAAGTTGTTAATGGATATTCTAAAATCATTTCCAGAACAGCCGCTTACTTTTTCAGTAAATGAAGAGAATTTTGGAATAGAAATTAGCAGTGATTACGGTAAGTACAAACTTTCCGGACAAGATGCCCGGGAGTATCCTGAAATACCTCAATTAGATTCTACCAGTTCAACCACCTTAAATTCTAAGGTATTGGCTGATGCGATTAATAAAACCATTTTTGCTACCGGTAATGATGATTTGAGGCCGGTGATGTCCGGTGTGTTTTTTCAATTCACACCAGAGAACGTTACATTTGTTGCCACAGATGCTCATAAATTGGTACGTTATCGCAGATACGATATCAAATCTGATCAGGTTGCCAGTTTCATTATGCCTAAAAAGCCTTTGAACCTGTTGAAAAACACCTTGGCCGCAGAAGATTCTGAGGTTGTAATTCTTTACAATGATAAAAATGCCTATTTCAAATTTGGAAATATGGAATTGGTTTGTCGTTTGATCGATGGAAGATATCCGAACTATGAAGCAGTTATTCCACAGGAAAATCCCAATAAACTTACCATAGACAGAACGGCATTTCTTGGTTCCATCAGACGTGTATCGATCTTTTCAAATAAAACTACTCACCAGGTTAGATTGAAAATTACCGGTAATGAACTAAGTATTTCTGCGGAAGATTTGGATTTTGCAAATGAGGCTAATGAAAGACAATCCTGTCAGTATCAAGGTGAAGATATGGAAATTGGATTCAACTCCAAATTTTTGGCTGAAATGTTGTCTAATTTGCCATCGGAACATGTTAACTTAGAAATGAGTGTACCAAATCGTGCCGGAATTTTACTTCCTGCCGATGGTACAGTTGAAGGAGAAGATATTCTGATGTTGGTGATGCCGGTTATGTTGAATTACTAATAATTAAAGTTTGACAACCGCCAAATTATCAGGGAATACTGAAGTTTATTGTCTTCGTAAGCCGGAAGCATTCGTTTTGGATAGTCATGTAGAAGGTTACATGATTAATGGAATTCATGTTAAAGAAGGCGATACCGTTTTTGATGTTGGAGCAAATATTGGCGTTTTTGGAGTAAGAATGCTTCAGAAAGGTCCGACAGTTAAGGTTTTTGCCTTTGAGCCTATTCCGGATATTTATCAAGTATTAAAAGCCAATAGCCAGAAATTTGGTAGTGCTAGATTTGTGGCCTTGAATTGTGGTTTAAGCGATGCAAATGGTGAAGCTGAGTTTACCTATTTCCCCCATGCTCCTGCCTTATCAACCAGTAATCCGGGAATGTGGGATGAAGATCCGGATATGTTCAAGAATGCAGTGGAAGGAAGCTTGAAAAATGCACCCAAAGAAATGTGGTATGCTAAATTGGTTCCTTCTTTTATGTCTGGATTTATGGCGAAAATGCTTCGTTCCGGAGGACAAAAGTTTAAATGTCAACTTCGCACCATTTCATCCGTGATTGATGAATATGATGTAAAAAAAATAGATTTGCTAAAAATCGATTGTGAAGGAGCCGAATTGAGCGTATTACTTGGTTTACAGGATAAACATTGGGAAATGGTTAGTCAGTTAGTTGTGGAAGTCCATGATACCGAAGGTCGTTTGGACCGAATCCAGGGGATGTGCATCAAACATGGCTTAACAAAAATTGTTGCTCAGAAGGAACAAGGATTTGAATCTACCAAGCTTATCAATTTATACGCTACCCGATAAGTTTACCATTTTCTCTTTTCGAGAACAAGTCTAGTCCCTAAAATAAATACGGCATTTATACTGATAAAGTAGAGAATGTCTCGTGTATCCAATACTCCTCTGCTCATAGAAACATAGTGTGTATTTATACTCAACTCAAGTAGAAACAAATCAATTCCTTTGTTTGGAAAAAGGGCAGAAATGGAGTCAAAACCATTGAGTAAAAACCAACTTACAAATACTGCAAGAATAAACGATACAATTTGATTGCCGGTGGCGGCCGAACAATAGGTTCCTACCGAGGTAAAGGTGGAAGCCAAAAACAATAAACCTATATAGGAACCAATAGTTCCACCAATGTCGATGTTTCCCTTGGGTAAGCCAAGGAGATAAATCGAAATAAAGTAAATAAGGGTAGGTAATACTGAAAGTACTACCAGGGCAAACCCGGATAGGAATTTTGCAAATACAATTTGGAATTCAGTTAATGGTTTAGTAAGTAATAACTCGATGGTTCCTGCCCTGTTTTCTTCGGCAAAAGATCGCATGGTAACCGCAGGTACTAAAAATAGAAAGACCCAGGGTGCAACCATAAACAATGTTTCTAAACTGGAGTATCCATTATCCAAAACATTAAAATCCATTGGGAATACCCACATAAACAATCCTGTAATTAATAAAAATACAGAAACGACTACATAGCCGATTAGGGAATTTAGAAAGGAACTTACCTCTTTGGAAAATAGTGCAAACATTGGGCAAATTTAATAATCAAATCAGTAGGGATGGCTGAAAAACAATTCAAGTATAATTGATGGTATGCTGAAAAAGTCTAACCGAAGTAAATGACATTTTTTATAGTAGTATGCGGGCCCCCTCCGCCCAACCAGCTTTAAATTAAACCCAAACTTCCTGCACGGGCGTTCGGGTCACGCTATCGGCTGTAGTCCTCGGCCCCCTAGGCTAAAGCCGTAGTGGTCCTGTGGGCTACTTGCCTCTATCGTTGCCCGAGGGTGCAAACCCAAACTGACTCAAAAAGAAT
>JAIBAJ010000052.1 GCA_019695265.1 Bacteroidia bacterium
ATAAATTTCATGCATAAATATACTGAAAATCAATGTATTGTGAATTTATTATCGGGTAAGTTATTAACAATCAGTAAGTTACAAAAAGGAGGGCTTTTTAGACAAACTGTCGTTGCCCGAGGTGCAACCTCTAAAGGTAGTTTTAAACTCAACTTGTCTCAGTATCTAATCGTCCGCTGCGAGGGGAGCATTTGCAAACCTCCGCTAAACCGCTATTGGATTTTATACCGAATAAAAATCTATTATAGTTCAATGATGTTTAATAATAATTTGCCTAAACTGCTTTTGCATCGGCATTTACCACTGTAATTTTCAAACTAGTTTTTGGACTATTTTCATAATACATTGGTATTAGAAATTAGCTGGCAACAAGCTATGGAAATTGCCTACAAAATCAAGTATAAACCTTGGTTGGAGTTTATTCAGAAGTCCTTAATTGAAATTATACCAATTTTAATTTATAAATAGTCCAAAGGCAATTTATAAATTTAGATTGGTAAGTACCGAGGATACAAAATGTTAGTCCGATTTTTTCAAGAAAATTTAAGCATAAAATTGGACTAAACATAATGTCCATTCGGTATTAACTAGGCGGAACCTCCTTTGGAAAACTACCGGTTTTTAATTTACCAAGGGTTGTAGTTGCGTCGGGTAGGGATAGAGCAAAGTAGCCCACAGGTATGCGCAGTGCTAACGGAGCATACCGAGGACTACTAGCGATAGCCCGACCATGAGCCATCCTCTACTGTAGGAGGTTTCAAGGACTTTTATGGCGAATGGGACCCGCCTAAAATGAATAATAAAAACAGGCTAATTCCTATTAATCTTCCCAACCCATGCTTCGTTCAACCGCCTTCTTCCAGCCTTTATAGAGCTTTTCACGCTTTTCGTTTTCCATATCAGGAATAAACTTACGATCAATAGGGGAGGAGGACAAAAGTTGGTTTTTAGTGTAGAAACCACAAGCTAAACCAGCTAAATAAGCAGCACCTAAAGCAGTAGTTTCCACTACGGATGGTCGTTGAACTTCGGTATTTAGAATATCTGCTTGAAATTGCATTAAGAGGTTATTGGCAGAAGCCCCACCATCGACGCGCAAAGCTTTTAAGTGAATACCCGAGTCACTTTCCATTGCGTTTAATACATCCTTGGTTTGGTATGCCAACGATTCTAAAGTTGCCCTGGAAATATGCCCTTTAGTTGTTCCCCTTGTTAAGCCGAAAATAGCGCCTCGAGCATACATGTCCCAATAAGGTGCTCCTAAACCAACAAAAGCCGGAACAACATAAACTCCCTCTGAGCTTGGAACTTTGGAGGCGAAATACTCGGAATCGGGAGCAGCGTCCAAAATTTTCAATCCATCGCGCAACCATTGAATGGCGGCACCTGCAACAAAAACGCTACCTTCCAATGCATATTCAACCTTGTTGTCCAATCCCCAAGCAATGGTAGTTAAAAGGCCATTTTTGGAGTAGGTTAACTTTTCTCCGGTATTCATCAGCATGAAGCAACCGGTTCCGTAGGTGTTTTTGGCTGTACCAGGTTCAAAGCATGTTTGACCGAATAAGGCTGCTTGTTGATCGCCTGCAATACCCAGAATAGGAATTTCGGTTCCGAAAAAATGCGCGCTGGAGGTTCCGAAATTTCCACTGGAAGGTTTTACTTCCGGAAGAATTTTCGCTGGTATATTTAATTCATTCAGTAATTTGGAGTCCCATTGTAAGGACGTGATATTGTACACCATGGTACGGGATGCGTTGGAAAAGTCAGTGGCATGAACTTTTCCTGAAGTAAGGTTCCACAACAACCACGTATCGATGGTTCCAAACAGCAATTCTCCTTGTTCTGCTTTTGTTCTAGCGCCTTCCACCTGGTCCAAAATCCAATTGATTTTTGTTCCACTGAAATAGCTATCAATAACCAAACCGGTATTATTTTTTACATAATCAGACAGTCCTTTTGCCTTAAGCTCATCACAAATTGGAGCTGTTCTTTTATCTTGCCATACGATGGCGTTATAAACAGGTTTACCGGAAATTTTATCCCATAAAACAGTGGTTTCTCTTTGATTTGTAATTCCAATAGCTACCACGTCATTCGCAGAAACTCCTGCAATTTGTAAAACTTCTTTGGCGGTAGACAATTGGCTTTCCCAGATTTCAATGGGGTTGTGTTCGACCCAACCCGGTTGAGGATAGATTTGAGTAAATTCTTTTTGGGCTGTAGCAACCAGGTTTCCTTTTTGATCAAATAGGATGGAACGACTACTGGTTGTTCCTTGGTCAAGAGCGAGAATGTATTTAGGCATTTACAAAAGGTATGAGGGCAAATGTAAGTAGCCAACCCTGAAAAGCAAACTAAAAAAGTATTATTTTATCCAGGCTAATGGAAATGTGCTCTGGATTTCGGTTAGTTTATTTTGAGCATCCGATTTGGATTCATATTGACCTAAACCAACGAGTAGCATGGAACTGGAAGAAGGGATAAGGTGAGCATCTTTGCCAAGACTTTGCTGAGATTTACAATATTTTTCTGCTAATTCCGGATTGGAGAAAGCAGCAATAATGATGGTAAATTTTCCTATTCCGGAGCTAGGAGCTTGAGTGGAGATGGAATTTTCGACCGGGGTTTCTAAAAAGACACCTTCTGTTTCATCTGTAACAGAATTAAGGTAGTAAAAGGAGATTTTTTTTCCGGGAAGGAGGTCAAATTCATCTGAATAGGAATCTGAGCCAATCTCCATAGAGTATGATTTATAAGTAGGGGTTCCTGAGTAGCTCCATCCCATTAATGCTTCTGAAGAGTTTTCCCAAAGGTCCATTTTCAGCGATAATAAGCTAATAAAAACCAAGAACAAGGAAGCGGCAGCGTAAGAAAAGTACCTAAGGTTACGGGATTTATTGGAAGTCGGTGAAGACAGATTTAACACCAAAGGTTGGTGAATCTGTACAGGTTTTACCAGAATATTGTCAAGGCCAAAAACAGAATCGTCTAGATCAGAACTAAGGTGTGGAGTAAAATCAAAAGAGCCGTCCAATTGCACTTGTAGGAATCCTAAGTTATAAAAATCGATAGGGCTTTTAGAGGATTGGAAGGTGTTGATTTCTAATTGAATTTGGGCATAGGCCTGATCCAAAGAGATATTAAATTCTTTGGAAAAAGCATGAGCCAAAATTCCGTCGTTTTGTTGAATTCTAGGGTTAAACTGAACTGACTTAGAAGGTTTTATAAATTCATTCAGATTTTGGTCGAAATAGGCAGGACGGGGATGAGTCATAAAAGCACCAAAGCCCGGAACAATAATGAAATCGTGCTCCAGAAGCAGTTGGTGAATGAGGTAACGTATTGACAAATCCTTGTTCATAACGGAACTGCAAAGTAAAACAATCCTAACAAAGAAAGTATAAAAACTTGAAAAAACCTTATTCCATTCGGGCAGAAGGCATTATGCTAAGATCAGCAAACTCCTTCCTGGTGAATTTATAGTAGGCAGCAATACCAATCATAGCAGCATTGTCGGTACAATACTCAAATTTTGGGATAAAGGTTGTCCAGGATTCCTTTTCTCCAATGGAAATCAGGCGTGAACGTAAGACTGAATTAGCAGAAACCCCTCCAGCAATTGCAATGTGAGAGATATTGTAATCTTTAGCTGCTTTTTTTAATTTTAGCAAGAGGAATTCGACTATTGTCTCTTGATAGGATGCACAAATGTCGGGTAAATTTTGTTGAATAAAATTTGGGTTTTGCGCAATGTTATCACGAACAAAATATAGCATAGCAGTTTTTAAACCACTAAAGCTAAAATCATATCCTGGGATTTGAGGAGTTGGGAATTTATAGGTTTTGGGATTTCCTTTTTGAGCATACTTATCAATTAAAGGGCCTCCGGGGTAAGGAAGTCCAAGGATTTTAGCGGCTTTATCAAATGCTTCCCCTGCGGCATCATCTAAGGTTTCGCCAAGAATTTCCAGATGAAAAGGGGAGTGAGCTAAAACAATTTGGGTATGACCACCTGATACAGTCAGGCACAAGAATGGAAAATTGGGATTTGGTTTATTATCCTCTTCAATGAGGTGAGCTAATAAATGTGCATGAATGTGATTAATTTCAATGAGCGGTTTGTTTAATGCTAAACTCAACCCTTTTGCAAAGGAAACGCCAACCATAAGGGAACCTATTAATCCCGGGCCTCGAGTGAATGCAATAGCATCAATATCTTTCAGTTTAAGATTAGCCTTGGAAAGAGTCGCTTCCACAAGGGGAATAATATTTTGCTGATGAGCTCTGGATGCCAATTCCGGTACCACGCCTCCGTACTGTTCATGAACCTTTTGATTGGCAATTAAATTAGCAATTACCTTTCTGTCTTGTAGTATAGCAATACCTGTATCGTCGCAACTGCTTTCAATGGCTAAAATGGTTGGCATTGTATATTGAATTAGGCTCTTAATTCGAAGTTTTTTCCTAAGTAAACCTTTCTAACCTGTTCGTCATCTGCAAGTTCTCGGGCAGTTCCTTGTTTTAGAATTTTTCCTTCATAAAGTAAATAGGCACGATCTGTTATTGTCAAGGTTTCGTGAACATTGTGATCGGTTATAAGGATACCGATGTTTCGTTTTTTTAAATCGGAGACAATTGTTTGAATATCTTCCACCGCTATTGGGTCCACCCCTGCAAATGGTTCATCAAGAAGAATAAAACTTGGATTTACCGCTAATGCACGTGCTATTTCAGTTCTTCTTCTTTCTCCACCGCTAAGTTTAATTCCGGTATTGGTTCTAATATGTTGAAGGCCAAATTCATTCAATAATTGTTCAAGTTTTTCTTCCTGTTCCTTTTTGATTAATTTGGTATGTTCAAGAACGGCCATGATATTGTCTTCTACGGATAAGGTTCTAAAGACACTTGCTTCTTGAGCAAGATAGCCAATACCTAATTGAGCTCTACGATACATTGGCTCATCTGTTATCTCCCGGTTTTCAAGATAAATTTTCCCTTCATTGGGTCGAATTAATCCTGTAATCATATAAAACGAGGTGGTTTTTCCAGCTCCATTTGGACCTAATAATCCAACAATTTCACCTTGGTTTACCTCAATAGAAACGTGGTTTACTACCGTGCGTTTTCCATATCTTTTTACCAGATTATCTGCTCTTAATTTCACACGGCTAAGGTAGTATCTGAAGGATTAGAAACAGTTAGAACGCCTCAAAAAAATGGAATCTTAAGTACTTTTTAGAAATCATTGGCTTGCATGAATTAATATTGTCCCTGTTTTGGGAAAGAAGATTATTATTTCTGTAATAAACGATTTGGTAACTGACCAGCGTGTAAAGAAGGTTTGCTCTACTTTACAAGAAATGGGATTTGAGTTGTTGTTGGTAGGTCGGAAATTGCCTGAAAGTTTGCCATTGGAGCGTCCATATGAAGTTAAACGAATGAAATTGATCTTTAAAAGAGGTCCATTTTTTTATGCAGAATTTAATTTTCGACTTTTTATTTTGCTTTTATTCACCAAGGCTGATTGTTTGCATTCAAACGATTTAGATACACTTTTACCCAATTTCTTAGTGTCGAGAATTAAAGGAATTCCATTGGTTTATGATTCTCACGAATACTTTACCGAAGTACCTGAAATTCAAAATAAACCAATAGTTAAAAAAATTTGGAGCGGTTTGGAAGAATGGATTTTTCCCAAATTAAAAACTGTGATAACTGTGAATGAAAGTATTGCCCAGTTGTTTGAGAAGAAGTATGGAAAAAAGCCCTTGGTGATAAGGAATTTGCCGGAGCTTATGAATAGTACAACAACCTTAACTTTGGAAGAAATTGGTTTAAACCCTGATTTGGATTGGGTAGTTATTCAAGGTGCAGGTTTGAATATTGATCGTGGTGCCGAAGAAGCGGTTTTGGCTATGCAGTATTTATCCAATATCGGGTTGATGGTTATTGGCGGAGGGGATGTTTTACCTCATTTACATCGCTTGGTAGATCAATATCATCTAAGGGAAAAAGTAGTATTTATTCCGAAAATGGAATATTCCAGGTTGCTCCAATATACCGGTTTGGCCAAAATTGGATTAAGTTTGGATAAGGATACGAATATAAATTACAGGTATAGTTTACCTAATAAAATTTTTGACTACATACTATCAGGAGTTCCCATTTTAGCTACCGATTTAATTGAAATAAGACGTGTGGTTTATGGGTTTGAGGTAGGTGAATTACTTCCCCATCTAAGCCCTCAGCTTTTAGCGGATCGCATCCGAACTATGATTGAAAATCAAAACAAGTGGAATGAATACAGAAATAATACAAGTAGGGCTAAACAAAAATTGTGTTGGGAACAAGAAGGGAAATTAATTCTTAAACAGGTTTACTCTAACCTAAAGTTCTAATGATTCCAGCGTAATATACTAATTAGTGGAGGACCGTGGCCGTTGATAAGTGGTTGATTTTTTTGAATATTATGATATATGTTATTTTTCGAAATCCGGAGTGCAAAGATTAAATTGGTTAGTTGAAGAAATTGTTATTTTTCTTATTGGGACTTAAATAAAGAATTGTTTTTCAGCTTGAAGTTTTCTTAACCTTGGTATAATTTTGTCTAAACATAAAAACCGTTTTCATTTATACTAATTTTGGGCAGAGAAATGGAATTTAATGCACAACAAATTGCAGGACTATTAAATGGTTCTGTTGAAGGGAATCCTGAAGTTTCCGTAAATAATGTATCAAAGATTGAAGAAGGGCTTCCTGGTACATTATCCTTTTTAGCCAACCCAAAATACACCAATTATATTTATTCTACTCAGGCCTCCATTGTTATAGTTGGAAAGGATTTTATTCCTGAACAGGCTATAAATTCTACTTTAATACGAGTTGATGACGCCTACAAAGCATTTGCCACCTTGCTTGAGGTTTACAATAAATTGAAATCCACAAAAGAAGGCGTAGAACCCGGATCTTATATAAGTTTGGATGCCCAATTAGGGGACAAGGTATATGTTGGCTCACAGGCCTATATAGGGAATCGATGTGTAATAGGTACAGGTGCGAAAATTTATCCCCAGGTATTTATAGGTGATGACGTAATAATAGGAGAACAAACAGTATTGCATCCGGGTGTTAAAATCTATGCTGGATGTGTTATTGGAGCCAATTGTATCATACACTCAGGAACTGTTATTGGAGCTGATGGTTTTGGTTTCGCGCCTCAAGGGGAAAATTACAACAAGGTGCCTCAGATTGGCAATGTAGTTATTGAAGATCATGTTGAAATAGGATCGAATTCCTCCATCGATAGAGCTACACTTGGAAGTACTTATATTCGCAAGGGAGTGAAATTAGATAACCTTATTCAAATTGCTCATAATGTGGAAATTGGTGAAAATACTGTCATTGCTGCCCAAACCGGAGTAGCCGGTTCAACTAAGATTGGAAAAAATTGTATGATTGGTGGACAGGTAGGAATTATTGGTCACCTAACCATAGGAAATGATGTAAAAATTGCAGCCCAAAGTGGGATTGGATCTAATTTGAAGGATGGGGAAATTGTACAAGGTTCACCAGCCTTTGGAATTGGAGAGTACAGAAGAAGTTATGTGGTATTTACAAAACTTCCTGAGATGTATAAGCGGGTATCGGAATTAGAAAAGAAGTGGAAAGAGTCCAGTTCTTAGTTCACTACCAATTTTTGGATTTCTGCATGAAGATTATCGCCGCGTAAGTTCTTTCCAACGATAATACCGTTACCGTCAATTAAAAAATTGGATGGAATGGATTGAATTCCATAGATTCTGGCAGGTTCAGAATTCCACCAACCCAAATCACTTACATGATTTTCCCAAACCAATCCATCTCTTTGAATGGCCGCTTCCCAACTGCCTTTATCTTTATCTAAGGAAACACCATAAATGGTAAAGCCTTTGGCATTTTTGAATTTTTTGTCCTTAAATTTGGTGTAAGCAGAAACCACATTTGGATTTTCCATTCGGCATGGTCCACACCAACTAGCCCAAAAATCAATCAAAACAAGTTTGCCTTTTAAAGATGAAAGGGAAATTTCTTTTCCTGAAGGACTTTTATATTTCAAATCCGGGGCCTTATTGCCAATGTTTAATCCAACAGTTTGATTAGGAGATAGGTTGGAAGGTTGGGATTTGGTTTTTGTGGAATTTTTAAATCCAAAGCCAATAAATCCGATGGCTATAAGTCCGATTAAAAGGGATGTTTTATTCATGATTCTTGAGCAAAAATACAATTCCCTTGAATAGAAAAAACAGTGTTAAAACTTTTTGGGATTTAAATTTCTGAGAAACCGATAATAAAATTCCAAAATTTACAAATTCCCCAATCGAATTAGTTGCCAAAACCTAATTGTCTAAATGCAAATGATAGCACTGGGGGAATTAAGGGAGTGACTTTTCAAACGAAAAGCAGAATTCAATTACTATGGTTGCTAATTATATTTCTTGAAGTACCAGGTGGGACTTCATTTCTTTCATTCCAGGTAAATGAAGTTTAAAGAAATCGGTTAGTGCGGCCAACAAAATTCTTCTATCTTCAGGTTGGATACTGAGTTTGGAATTTGTTTCATAGCAATCTTTTAATCTGCTTAGTGATTCTGCGGCACTTCCTTCAAGAAAAAATGGATGTGGTGGAATGGAGGAGGTATATTTCCCTTCGTTTAAATCGAAGAAGCGATTAAGTGTGGAATAATTTCCGAGAGGATAGAATCCGGCAAATTCGCTTAAGCCAATAAGGAAAATTAAGTGAAATGTTTTGGTATCTACTTCGTTCGAATTCAAATGGCTAACCATGTTAAGAAGGTAGTTAAATAGGGGTTGATTTCCTTCTTCTTCCTTAACTACTTTGCTAATTAGCTCAGTTAAAAATAATCCAATGGCTGATTTTTCCGGATCCAGGTAAATTTCTTTGAATCCATTTAAAATGCTATGCTCTTTTAATTTTTGAATACTTCGATTCCCTTTTTCCTCGGCAACAATTTCTACCAATGTTAAAGGTAAAAAAGCTGCGTGGTTTCGTTTCCCTCCTTTATGTATGAACAAGGATTGGCCTTTGTTTTCGGAATACATTCTAACCAAAACCATGTTACCTAAATACCGGGTTGTTCCAAGTATTATAGCTCTGGTTTTTACTAACATAGATCCAATTAATTCATTAATAAAATCTTGGTAACAACGGTTTGTTTGCCTTTCTCGTCGGAAGAGAAAACCAAATAAACCCCGCTGTGAGCTCTAGCACCGCTAGTTGTAATTCCATCCCAGATGGCTTGTCCACCAAGGGCGGTAGTTGCGAAGACCAATTCGCCGCTTGCGTCTGTAATTTTAACGTCAGCATTTGCGGTTAATCCTTTGATTGCAATCTTACCTTCATAACCTGGTTTCACCGGATTGGGGTATGCATAAACTTCCTTTTTATTAATTTCTTCTCCACCTTCAGTGGCTTCACCTCTAAATGAAATAATCCCTTTTCCGGTAATAAAGAATACTTCACCTGTTAAATCGTTGATAGTTATAGAAACAATTTCGTTGGAAAAGAGCGGGCTGTTTTCTTCGTTAAAATGGAGGATTTCTTGTGTTCCATCCGCACTCATCAGAAAGGCACCTGCTTTTTGGGTCCCAATCCATTTTCTATTTGCACCATCTACCGCGATGCTGGTAACTGCCTCTGATTCCAACAGGTAATTTGCAATACTATCTTGGGTAACTAAAATTTGTTGGGCATCGGTTGGGGAGCTTCCAAAAATATCTCCCGGCGAATAGAACACAAAAATCCCCTGATCACTACCTACCCAAATTTCACCTTCCTTGTCTTTAGCAATAGCATAAATTTGAGTGGAAGGCAAACCTCCTTGACCGACCGCACTGGTAAGTTTTTTGTATTTGTCATCGGTTGTATTGTCAAGGGTGGTATTTTCATTAAAGACGGCTAAACCTCCACCTCTAGTCAAAATTATCCATTTTGTTCCCCAATCATCTATGACCAAATCGCCTGTGTATTGGTTTTGCAAATTGGCACCCAGGAAATAGGATTTCCAAGATCCGTTGGGCTTTTTAACACTGAGGGGCTGGGAGCATAATGCATTGGCCACCCAAAGGTTACCATCCGGGTCTTGTGCCAATCCGGAGGCTAATACGGAATTAACCGAACTCACATAAATGTTCTGCAAGGAGGAATTGTTGTCGTCATAAAATTTTGACAACTGATTATCTGAATATTCACCAACGCCGGTAAAATAACTTGCGGTATAGAATTTGGTTGGGTCGTTGCGGTCGATTTGAATATCAATTACATCTCGAATATCAAACGTGTCACTGTTTAGGATGTTGGTACCACCCGGAATCTGTTCCCATTTTTCGTCAATAAAGGAATAAACACCTTCAGTTTTGTATTGATTTTCCCAGGAAGCATTGACTAAACCACCGGCAACGTAAACTTTTCCTTGGTAAGCATCCATGTTGAAACTAAAAGGAGAAGCAGGTCCATTCATATAAATAAAGCTATAATCCCAGTTAGACGAAGCTCGCATTAATCCATTTATTCCATCTGCAATCCAGTAATTACCATCTGCCGTAAAAGTAACCTCACTGGGGTACATAAAGTATTGATTGCCATAGGTGTAGATGTTTGCGTCTATGCTGTCTCCTTTGATAACAAAGAAATTACCATTGGATACAAGTAGCAAACGGTCGTCTAATTTTTCAAAACCTTTAAAAATAAAAAAGGGGTAAGTCCTCTTTTCTACATTGCCATTTTTCAAAACAAATAGGGTATCTGTGCTGGATGTTGAATTGTATTTCTTTCCGGCGTATAAAATATTATTATAAAAGCTACATCCATCAAATTTGGTTTGTGGCATTCCATCGACAAAAGTCCAATTGTTGTAATCTGACAAATTGCTACCGTTTAAAAGGGCTGTTAATATACCCACACTCGTTGCTGCATAAATTCGGTCTTCGGCAATTGAAGCGGAATAAACAGGTACACTCGATCCATTTGGACCAATAATATAGGTATCTTTAATTTCGTTCTTTTTTAAATCCAATAAAACAATACCAAAGCCACAGGAAAGATAGGCAAATCCATTGTGAATGGTTACATCATAAATGGATTTATCACCCGGAATGTTTTTTCTGGCGATGTCATTTACATTAATGATTCCTTCTGATTTTATTAGATCAATGTTGGCATCGGTATATGCTATAACCAAAGTTTGGTTTTGCGGGTCGTATTTTAATTTACTAAAACCAATGTCTGAAAGTCCGGTGATCTTTGACATACGCTCTTGTTCTCCTGTTTGAGTGTTGTAGGAAAACATTCCATTTTGGCTGGCATAATAAATTATTTTTCCTGCTGATGCCACGGTTTTACCTTGGGAATAGGGCAAATGATCTCTCCATTGACCAACAGCAATACCTTGTGAGAAGCATTGGGAGATGAAAACGAATAAGGTAATCGAAAGCGAAAAGTTAGCCGCAAAGCGCTGTCTAGTCATGTAAAAGGATTTTTTGAGCCTCGCAAACGCAAAGTTGTATAAGATATTGTGAGCTTTCATAATTGCTTAAAAATAGTTACCAACACCTAAGAATTTCTGATAATATTCGGCTATTCCGTCTTCCAGTTCGGTGAAGGTATCCAGGTAACCGATACTTTTAAGTTTCTCCATACTAGCTTCAGTAAAGTATTGGTAGGTTTCCCGAATATCTTCCGGAGTATCGATAAATGCGATTTGAGGTTCCATATTTAGAGCTGAAAAACAAGCTTTTGCCAAATCTAAAAATGTTCGTGCCTTGCCTGTCCCTAAATTATAAATCCCGGAATGGGATTGATGCAAGAAAAGAAACCAGCATACTTTAGCCAGGTCTTTTACATAAATAAAATCCCGTTGTTGTTCCCCATCTTTAATTCCTTCTTTGTGTGAACGAAATAATTTTACCTCTTTGTCCGACTTCAAGGTGTGAAAAATATGAAGTGGAACCGAAGCCATTCTTCCTTTGTGGTATTCGTTTGGACCATAAACATTGAAGAATTTTAAACCTGCCCAAAAGGGTGGATATTCCTTTCTTTCCAATACCCAAAGATCAAACTGCTGCTTTGAGTCGCCATAAGGGTTGAGTGGTTTTAATTTTTTTGTAACTTCATCGGAATCAATAAATCCCCATTCGCCTAATCCATAAGTTGCCGCAGATGATGCATAAACTAATGGTGTTTTGGTTACAGTGCAATAGTTCCAAATTTTTTTGGAATATTCTAAATTAAGGTGGTTGAAGATGCTTACTTCTTTTTCAGTGGTATCCGTTCTGGCGCCTAAGTGAAATACCATGTCCAGATCCGGATTTTGGTTCTCCAGGAAGGTAAATAGCTCTTCGCGTTCAATAGCAGTCTTAAACTTTTTATTATTCAAATTGCCTTGTTTGTCTTTCCTGGAGAAATCATCAACCAGTAATAAGTCATCTCGCCCTTGGGAGTTTAAATACCCTACCAAATAACTTCCAATAAAGCCTGCAGCACCTGTAATTAGTATCATTATAAATTGTGTGCTAAGATAAAGTGTTTTAAGTTTAGGCAGGAATTATGCCATGTATTTCTTGATGAATGTGATTCGAGAAGGTTTATTGGCTGCCTAGTACTATCTTTGCGGCTCGAAATTAGAAGGTATGGGAAATATAGTAGCTATTGTAGGACGACCCAATGTAGGTAAATCCACACTGTTTAACCGCTTAACAGGCACTCGCAAAGCCATTACCGATGAAACAGCCGGGGTTACCAGAGATCGTAACTATGGAAAAGCTGAATGGAATGGTATCGAATTTTCGGTTATTGATACAGGCGGTTATGCAGAAGGAAGCGACGATATTTTTGAAGCAGAAATTAGAAAACAAGTAGAACTAGCTGTTGATGAGTCTAATTTAATTTTGTTTATTGTTGATGTAAATGACGGATTAAACGATATTGAAAATACCATTGCTCAGCTTCTTCGGAAATCACGAAAACCGGTAATCCTGGTGGTAAATAAGGTCGATAACTATGCACAGGCCTCGAATGCTGTAGAATTTTACTCCTTGGGATTGGGCGAGTACTTTTGTATTTCATCTAGCAATGGAAGCGGTACCGGTGATTTGCTTGATGAAGTAGTTAAACAATTGCCTGTTGCAGAGGAAGAAGATTTAAGCGGAATTCCTAAAATTACTATTGTTGGACGACCTAATGTGGGTAAATCTTCCATGGCAAATGCACTCATTGGGGAAGAACGAAATATTGTTACTCCAATAGCCGGTACAACACGTGATAGCATTCATACCCGTTACCAAAAATTTGGGTTTGATTTTATGTTAGTTGATACTGCCGGAATTCGCAAAAAAGCCAAAGTAAAAGAAGATTTGGAGTTTTTTTCTGTCATGCGCTCCATTCGGGCAATTGAAGAAAGTGATGTTTGTATTCTTATGTTGGATGCAAAAGAAGGTATTGAAGCCCAGGATTTAAGTATTTTAAGTTTAATCCATAAAAATAACCGAGGTCTGGTTATTTTAGTTAATAAATGGGATTTGGTTGAAAAGGATACCAATTCAACTAAGGAGTACGAGGAATTAATTAAAAGCCGAATTGCGCCTTTCAAAGATGTGCCCATTTTGTTCGTTTCCGCCCTTACAAAACAGCGAATTCATAAGGCGTTGGAAACTGCTATGCAGGTGTACGAGAACCGCAATCGTCGCATTCCGGGTTCTAAATTAAACGATTTTATTTTGCCAATTATCGAAAATAGTCCACCGCCGGCAATCAAAGGAAAATATGTAAAAATCAAGTTTGCAGCTCAATTACCTATGCATTATCCTGCATTTGCTTTTTTCTGCAATTTGCCTCAGTATGTAAACGATTCTTACAAGCGTTTTTTGGAAAACAAATTGCGTAGTGAGTACGATTTTAGTGGAGTTCCAATTTCCATTTTTATGCGCAAGAAATAGCAACTCGTAGTTCAGTGGTTTAATGGGTAAGAATTGCTTCTAATTCCTTGGATTTATTGTATTAAAGATTTGGCGGGCCCCCTCCGCCACTCAAGGTGGTGGTTTTACCTGAAATTTTCGCAGGCGTTCGGGTCACGCTTTCGGCTGTAGTCCTCGTCCACCTAGGCTGTCGCCGTAGGTGTCCTGTGGGCTACTTGCCTCTATCGTTGCCCGAGGGTGCAAGTCCGGGCGGTTGTTTTTCATTCCAAATTCTTCCTATACCCAATTAGTCAAAAGAAGGATATTGAATTCGAAATGCTTGCTTTGCAAGTACTTATTTGCTTTTTATTTTTTCAAATGAATAATATGGGTTTTAGACCTAAACAGGATTCTTAATTAAAATCAAAAAAAGAAGTGTAACTTCTTGATTATAGATCATTTGAATATGGCCTATAATTGAAACCAACAATGGAAATAGTTGCATTTTAATCCATAATCTGAATTAGAAATTGTTATGCGGCATTCAAATACACTAAAGACTGAGGGAAAGGTTGATTTTTGGGTGAAGAAATAGTCAACTGTAGTGAATTCATAAATCGTTCCGAAATCTTTATATTTGAAGGAATTACAAGCCGGAATAGAGTTCTATTGCAGATTTTAGGTTTATGCAGCAGTTTTACTATGGAATTTTTGTTAGGTGTCTTTTTTGGGGCAAAACACGGCATGTTGGGGTTTGTTCGGGTAGGGATAGAGGCAAGTAACCCACAGGCACACGCGGCGCTAGCCAAGTGGGCCGAGGATTACAGCCGATAGCCCGGCCATGAGCCCTGCCAAACTACGAACAAGTTTTTCTATTGATGCGAATGGACCCGCCTAATAATAACAACCTAATTTAACTTAGAAGCTTGATTTGTGGTGGAACTTTCTAAAGCCATATCCTGGGGGATGGAATGAATAAATTCCAAAAAGTCCTTTTTTAGTTCGGAGGTTTTTTCCATCATAGGCACATGACCGCATTGCTGGTAAATCAATAATTTGGCGTGAGGGATATCTTTTTTAAACCGTTGAGCATGGTCAACAGGAATAATTTCATCTTCATTTCCCCAAACAATGAGGGTAGGGGCTTGAATAGTTTTAATCATAGCAGTATCGGGGTATTGACCTGAACCGGCAATGGTAAAGGCGTTTTGTAAATTGCCCTGAATATTGTGCATGCTGTTGTTGAAAAGAGCGTCTTGTTCATTGACCAGGCTATCGTTGTAATAGCATACTAAAAGTCCGGCTTTAGCACCTGAAGGAGGGAGTCCGCGTCGCATAAAAGGTTCAAGGAAAGGGTATTGAAGAATTGGAGCTGCATTGTCGAGTACATTTAACATATCATATCCGGCGGCATTTAATAAGGTTAAACTTTTGACATGTTGCGGAAAACTTGCTGCAATGTACCAGCTCATCATTCCGCCCATGGAGTTACCTATGAGATGAAATTGACCGAGATGAAGGGAGTCGATAAAGAATTTGAAAAAGTTGACATATTCCGTTTTAAGGTCAAGTTCACCATGATTTGGATCGAAAAATTCGCTCATTCCAAAACCTGGCAAATCCAAACGAATGATACGGAATTGATTTTTAAGGGAATCAGCAAATTTTTCAAAATTGTGATGAGATCCCATAAAGCCGTGAATCATCAGGATAGGGAAGCCTTGCCCTTCATCGACATAGTGAATTTCTTTGCCTTGGTAATTTAAGAAATGCGAATTAGGGGTGGTGAATTTTTGTTTAGCAACTTCCCTGGGATAAATATGGTTTTTGCGGATAAACGCCAGGTAGGATGGAAATCCAATGAGAGTTAACAGCAATATAGCTGAAAGTGCAAGTAGAATTTTCTTTTTCATTTTAATTAAAACCAAGTAAAATTAGGGTGTTCGGAAAAGAATTCGGCTAATTTTTGATTTTTTAATAATCGGGGTTTGAAAACTTGGTAAATACTAAGACGATTTTAGGGGATTGAAAGCATTACTTTTGAACCATAATTATAAAGAATGACCCAAGTAATTGAATGTGTTCCGAATTTCTCTGAAGGCAGAGATATGGCAATTATAAAACAAATTACCGATGAAATTGAAAGTGTTGAAGGCGTAAAATTGCTCAATGTGGATCCGGGCAAAGCTACCAACCGGACGGTAGTTACTATTGCCGGAGCTCCGGAACCAGTAATTCAAGCAGCATTTTTGGCAATTAAGAAAGCTGCCGAATTAATTGATATGGAAAAGCATAAAGGTGAGCACCCGAGAATGGGTGCAACGGATGTTTGTCCGTTGGTACCAATTCAGGGTATTTCTATGGAAGAAACTGCCCTTTATGCGCAAAAGTTGGGGAAACGGGTAGGGGAGGAGTTGGGAATTCCGGTTTACTTGTATGAGGCGGCTCAAAGCAATCCGGCCCGAAAAAATTTATCGGTTATTCGTGCCGGAGAGTATGAAGGTTTTTTCAAAAAGATACAGTTGCCGGAGTGGAAGCCGGATTTTGGTCCAACCGAATTTAATTCGAAAGCCGGAGGAACAGTGATTGGGGCAAGGGATTTTTTGGTTGCCTACAATATTAATTTGAATACTACTTCGGTACGTAAGGCCAACAGTATTGCATTTGATGTTCGGGAGGCCGGCAGGGTAAAAAGGATTGGAGATCCGGTTACCGGAGAAGTTGTCAAGGACGAAAAAGGTAAGCCTGTATCTATTCCCGGAAGTTTAAAATCGGTGAAGGCGATTGGTTGGTTTATTGAGGAATATGGGGTTGCTCAAATTTCTATGAATTTGACTAATATATCTGTAACGTCGGTGCACCAAGCGTTTGATGAGGTTTGCAAAAAAGCAGAAGAGCGAGGGATTCGGGTTACCGGTTCGGAGTTGGTTGGCTTAATTCCGCTCAATTCTTTATTAGATGCAGGAAAATATTTTTTGAGAAAGCAGAAACGCAGTGTTGGAGTTAGTGAAAAGGAGTTGATAAAAATTGCGGTTAAATCGCTTGGTTTGGATGAGCTTTCACCATTCAAACCGGAGGAAAGGATTATAGAGTATGTTTTATCGGAAAGTTCGGGCAAGAAACTTATTAGTATGAATTTGACTGAATTTGCGGATGAAACAGCATCGGAAAGTCCGGCGCCCGGTGGAGGTAGTATTTCGGCCTATGTTGGCAGTTTGGGTATTTCACTTGCTACCATGGTAGCCAATTTAAGCAGTCATAAACGAGGTTGGGATGAGCGATGGGAAGAGTTTTCTAATTGGGCGGAAAAGGGACAAAATATCAAAGATCAGTTATTAAAACTGGTGGATGAGGATACCACGGCATTTAACAAAATTATGGATGCTTTTGGTTTGCCAAAAGGAACAGACGAGGAAAAAAAAGAAAGAACCAAAGCTATCCAGTCAGCTACCAAAAATGCAATTGAGGTTCCATTTCAGGTGATGCAATTGTCGTTGAAAAGTATGGAGACAATCAAAGCCATGGCTGAAATAGGAAATCCAAATTCAGTAACGGATGCCGGAGTTGGGGCATTATGTGCCAGAACCGCCGTAATTGGGGCATTTATGAATGTGAAAATCAATGCTTCCGGTTATTCAGACAAGGCATATGTATCAGAAATACTTAGTAAAGGAAACAGTATTCAAGCGGAGGCCATTCGGTTAGAAGCCGAAATTATTGCCTTAGTTGAATCTAAAATTTCAAGTAATTAGTAATGGATTTTTTGCCCCAAGCGATTGAAGCGTATTCCGATTTTTTTACAGAACCGGAAAGTGAATTACTTCAAGAGTTAAATCGAGAAACCTATGCCAAGGTTTTGATGCCAAGGATGTTATCAGGCCATATTCAAGGCAGGGTTTTATCCATGTTAAGTAAAATGATTCAACCAAAAGTGATTTTGGAAATTGGAACATTTACCGGGTATTCGGCTATTTGTTTGGCGGAAGGCCTGAAAAAGGATGGAAAGTTAATCACCATTGATATCAATGATGAGTTGGAAGGAATGGTAAGGCGATTTGTGGAGAGGTCAGATTATGGTTCACAAATAGACGTTAGGATTGGAAAGGCTTTGGATATTATACCGTTGCTGAATGAAACCTACGATTTGGTTTTTATTGATGCAGACAAAGAAAACTATTCGGCTTACTTTGATTTGGTATTAGATCGGGTAAGGCCCGGGGGATTTATAATTGCCGACAATGTTTTGTGGAGCGGGAAAGTACTTATGAAGGAGAGTGAAATGGATAGAGACACCTTGGCCTTGCATCAGTTCAACCAAAAGATTCATTCTGATGCTAGGGTGGAAAATGTTCTATTTCCTATACGGGATGGTTTGATGATTATCAGGAAAAAGGTTTAAAATTCTAATCGAAGAAGGTGGCTGGAGAAGTTTTTTCCGAGCGTATCCATGCGAAGGGATCGGGAAGCTCCACCATCTAAGGCTGCATGGCAAACGAAGTTTAAGGATTCGAGCGCATCCCATTCATAGCGGATAACTTCACCTTGAATTAAGTCACCAAAATGAGCTTTAACCAATTCTGCGGTGAGTTTTTCCTTAAGTATGGCATAAGCTTCGGGAGTTTTGGACATTACACCGATGTTACACACATTGTTTTTATCGCCGCTACGGGCAGAGGCAAGGTCGATTAGTTTCATGTTTTTGGAAGGTCAAAAATAAAAAAGATTCAACGTTTGAGGAATTTTTCAATGGTATCTCTCAAATAGGATTTATCCAAGTGAGTGTAAATTTCAGTTGTGGTAATACTTGAATGCCCTAATAATTCCTGAACCACTCTTAAATCGGCACCATTTTCAACCAAATGTGTTGCAAAGGAATGTCGAAAGGTGTGGGGAGAGATGTTTTTAGAAATTCCGGCTTGTTGGGTTAGTTTCTTAATGATAAGGAAAACCATAACCCGAGAGAGTTCTCTACCTCTGTTATTAAGAAAAAGGCAATCTTCGAATCCTTTTTGTTGGGGTAGATGAATTCGAACATGTTGAATATAGTTCGAAATGAGTCGGATAGAAACGGGGCTTAAGGGGACTAAACGTTCTTTAGAACCTTTTCCCAATATTTTTACAAATTCATCCTCCAGGTATAAGTCTGAAATTTTTAATTGTACTAGTTCTGAAACCCTTAATCCGCTTCCATAAAGGGTTTCCAGCATAGCCAGGTTGCGTTCACCCTCCGGGGTTGAACGATCGATTAATTGGAGCATTTGATCGATTTCGGAAGCGGAAAGTACATCCGGAAGCTTTCTTGCCTGATGCGGAAGTTCTACCAATTCTGTTGGGTTTGCTTCTATCATTTTTTCTAATAGAAGAAAGTCGTAAAAACTTCGTATTCCAGAAATGGTTCTTGCTTGAGAGGAGGCAGCAATTCCTATTTGGGTAAGGTGGTTTAGAAAAGCAAGAAGGTCATGATAGTTTATAGAATTAATTGGTTTTCCATTCAATTCCAAAGTTGAAAATTGAAATAATAAACGAATGTCTCTAAAATAACTTTCGAGGGTGTTTTCAGACAGTCCTCGTTCCAATTGGAGGTATCTGCGGTATCTATTTAAAACTTTTTCGTTGTCCAAAACTTGGCACAAATTTGCTAAATGAAAGCCAATACGTGATTAAATTTGCGGCCAAGTGTATAAAAAAATAATAAAGCCAATATTCTTCCTCTTTGATCCAGAAGAGGTTCACTATTTTGTATTTGATTTGCTAAGGTTTTTGTACTATTTGCCATTTATCCATTCGGCTGTAAAATGGTACTACACCGTAAACCATGCCGGATTGCGGAGAAAAGTAATGGGATTGGATTTTGAGAATCCAATAGGAATGGCAGCAGGTTTTGATAAGGATGCCAGGTTATACGAAGCTTTGGAATCTTTTGGATTTGGATTTGTTGAAATTGGTACTGTTACACCTGTAGGACAACCCGGGAATCCCAAGCCACGTTTATTCAGGCTTCCATTGGATGAGGCCTTAATTAATCGTATGGGTTTTAACAATGAAGGATGTTTAGGAGCTGCCCAGCGACTTTCGGAACGAAAATCCGGGATGATAATTGGAGGTAACATAGGTAAGAATAAAGATACGCCAAATGAATTTGCAAAAGAGGATTATATTAAGTGTTTAAAAGTGCTTTATCCATTTGTAGATTATTTTGTTGTGAATGTTAGTTCGCCCAATACTCCAAATTTAAGAGCATTGCAAGATAAGGGGCCACTGCAAGAAATATTACGATCGGTTGTTGATGAAATGAAAAGACATTCACATTACAAGCCCATTTGTTTAAAGATTGCACCTGATTTATCCTTTAGTCAGATAGACGAAATAATTGAGATTGTTATTGATTGTGGAATCGATGGAGTAATTGCGACCAATACAACGATTTCTAGGGAAGGATTGAAAACAAATGAAATCCAATTAGGAGAAATTGGTGGTGGAGGGGTAAGTGGAAAGCCTTTAAAATCAAGATCAACCGAGATTATTAGGTATTTAAGGAAAAACGGACAAGGAAAATTTGCCATCATAGGGGTTGGAGGGATTCAATCGACTGAAGATGCCATGGAGAAGTTAGTTGCAGGTGCTGATTTAGTTCAGATTTATACTGGTTTTATTTATGAAGGTCCCGGTATCGTTAAAAAGATAAATAAAGGTCTTTTGAAATCCGGATTTCCAAAACATCCACAAGGTTTGGCATAAATTTTGAATCTTTGCAGTTAAATTAATTCGTATGAAAAGATCAATACTTTTTTTGGGTTTACTTTTAATGGTTAAATTTTCTCAAGCCCAATGCAATGCAGTGTTTTTCTCTGATGGAGGAGAAAAGTTTTATGTGATTCTGAATGGTTTGAAATACAATGACCAGGCCCAAACCAATGTTAGGGTTGAAAATTTAAAACCACAAGCCTATGTTGCTAAAATTATATTTGACAACACGTATTTGGGAGTGATTGATGATAAAATCATTATGGAAGTGGGTAAAGAAAGGACCTATCAAATACGGAAGAAAAAGATAAGAGAGAATGGAATAGATAAAGAAGTGTATGTAATGAAATGGATGAGTGAGACCTTTATCACCAGCGATGTTCAGGCTACATCTGGGGTTTATCAAGCACCAAATAATTCTCAACCTGTAGTGCAATTGAACCAACCGGTGCAGCCTCAAGGACAACCGGTGGTTCAAATTAATCAAACGCCTCCGCCTGTAACACCACCTGTAACTAATCTACCTCCGGGTACAACTTCCCAAACCACCACCACTACAACTACCACTTATGGCACTGTTGGAAACCCTAATTCTGTAAATGTAAATTTACCAGGATTTAATGTGAATATGAATATTAATGATCCGGGGTACTATCCACCTGCCAATACCACCTATCAACAAACAACTACTACTACCTACAATACGCCTCCTCCGGTGCAACCGGTTCAACCCTTACCGCCACCAACTCCTACCGTGTATTCAATGCCCGGTTACAATGGACCGGTTGGATGTCCTTGGCCGGCGAATCAGGCCGATTTTCAAAGTATGAAGCAGTCTATAGCTTCCAAAACATTTGAAGATACCAAATTGCAGGTTGCCAAACAGATTCTAAATAACAACTGCTTAACCTCTAGTCAAGTAAAGGAGATTATGATGATTTTTACATTTGAAGATTCCAAATTAAATTTTGCCAAATATGCCTATGGTTATACTTTTGATATAGGTAATTATTACAAAGTGAACGATG
The DNA here is from genome assembly GCA_019695265.1 of Bacteroidia bacterium. Lineage (NCBI taxonomy): Bacteria > Pseudomonadati > Bacteroidota > Bacteroidia > Bacteroidia bacterium. The sequence continues at coordinate 21,722 of JAIBAJ010000052.1, forward strand.
CTTTTACCTTTTCATCCAGCATTGATGAATTAAATGATTATATATCTGGCAGGTAAAGAGAATTAATTAAATAAAAAAATCCCATTCCTGAAGGTTTGGGATTTTTTTATTTCATAGAAAATCAGCGTATCATAATTTAGGTATTAAGTATTGCCTGGTATACTTCAAAATATCGATTAATGCCTGATTCTAATGAATACCATTGAATAGCGGCGTTTCTAAAATCAGTTGGAGGGCGAGAGATAAGGCCGGGTAAATTGGTAATTACTTGAAGGTAATCATTTTCTTGAAAATGGTGTACCAGCAATCCACTATTGGTAGAAGTTACAATTTCTTCAACATCCCCTACACCAGTGTTGCAAACCACCGGAACACCCATACCAAGGATTTCTCCATGTTTGGTAGGGGAAGAACCTTGTTTAGAAAATAGGGGTTGAATAAAGAAAAGTGAAAAATGAGAAAGGCTGACCAATGTTGGAACATCTGCACGATTCCCAAAGATAATCACCAGATCTTTCTCGTTTACCTGATTTTCTGCCGCTTTTTTTACAATAGATTCTTTGGAGTCCGGAGTAATTAGTAAGAATTTAGCAAGTGGATACTTCGATTTAAGAACCTTGAAAAATTGAAACATTTCTTTTTCCATATACCAGGTTCCAAGTGACCCAAGGTAGGAAACCACAAGTTCTCGATCAGGAGAAATAACAGTTTCTTTGGGTTGAAGTCCTAATTTTCTTTGAAATTCTTCCACTTTATTTGTTTGTAAGGAATGAAAATCGAAGTGATTTAGGTCTGCACAACAAGGGATAACTTGAATGCGAATTGGTTGATTAGGGATTGTTTTCCAGGAATGAATTATTTTTTTTCCGGCGTTGGTTAAAGAAATGGTATAGTCGGCAGATGTAAGGAACTCGAGTTCTTTCTTTTTAAAAAATGAGTAAATTTGATTGAACACAGGGTTTTTAAGATTCCAAATACCTCCGTCAACCCTTTCATCGGCATAAAATGCTCTCATGTCAAAAAGAAATGGAATCTGATGGTTGAACTTAAATGATAAACCAGCCAGGGAGGTGATGTAACTTCGGCAGTGAAGCAATTTAATTGGTTTCTGTTTATGAATAGCTTTAATTTTCCGAAACAATTGCCATAGGTCATAAACGGTTGAGAATACGGGTGGTTTGGGTGTATAGGAAAGCGGTTCCCAACTAATATGATGTTGATGAAGGAGATTTTGAATGGTGTCTTTAAATTTCTCGTATCTATCCGATTTTTCAAAACTTACAATAGTTATTTGAAATCCTTTTTTTGAAAGTCCTGCTAAGTAAGGAATTACCTGACTTTGGCCCAAGGGGTCGGTCATTCCGTCGTATGATAAAAAAACAATATGTGCAGCATTCATGTTTTATGGAGCAGTTGAATCAATTGGTTTACTTGATTACATTTGCGAAGATATGTTTCAGGGTAATTCAATTAAGAGTGTTTGGGATTTAATTCTTCCTCCATTTATTCTGGCTTTTATTTATATATTTGAAAGCCAGAAGGTTAGGTCTAAAATTGAAAGTGATTCCAAATTTGAGTTTTACATGAAGGGATTGTACTTCAGGATTGGAGGAGCCGTTGTATTTTGTTTAATTTACCAGTTTTATTACATAGGCGGAGATACGATTAATTATTGGGGATCTGGTGTCATTGTAAACCGGATGATTTTTAAGGACATTTGGATTTATTTTAAAATCCTAGCAGGAGATCGGTCTTGGGAGAATTATGCTGCATTTGATGTAAGTACTTCGTATCCTGATTATATGATTCGAGATGCACAATCTTTTGCAGTTGTTAGGCTAGTATCTCCATTTTGTTTTTTAACAATTCGTAGTTATTATTCTACATCCATTTTGGTAGCTTGGTTTACCTATGGAGGAATATGGAGGTTGTATACAGTTTTTTCAGAATTGTTCCCTAATCTTCAACGGGAGTTTGCTTATTCAACTTTATTTATCCCTTCTGTTTCTTTTTGGGGAGGAGGAATTTTAAAGGATACCTTTTCTTTATGGGCCGGATGTTTATTTATTTATGGATTTTATCGGATTTTTATTGGAAGAAATTTCAAATTGAAATATATAATTCTCTTGGCGCTTTCGGCAACTATAATGATTGCTATTAAACCTTATATATTTAATGCTCTATTACCAACCTGTTTAATATGGCTGTTCGGAAATTGGCTTAGAACCATTGATTCTGCATTTGCTCGGGCATTATTTGCTCCATTTTTTATTATTTTAGGTGTAGTTTTTGTTGGATTAATATTTGGTCAAATGAGTGATCAGTTAGGTGATTATGCAAGTGTAGATAAAACGATTCAAAAAGCTGCAGTAACTCAAAAAGATCTTAAGCGAACCGAGTATGGTGGAAATAGTTTCGATATAGGCACCTTTGATGGTAGTGTAGGAAGTATGTTGTCACTTTTTCCCAAGGCTTTATTTGCCGGAATTTTCCGACCAACCATTTTTGATGTAAGGAATCCCGTAATGTTTTTATCAGCTATTGAGAATTTATTTTTAAGTTATGTTGTTTTCCGGACAATAATTGCTGCAGGTTTATTGGGCTTTTGGAGAAGGATTTTTTCTCAACCTATACTTATGGCAAGTATTCTTTTTGTTTTCTTTTTTGGTTTTGCTGTTGGGTTAACCGCTTCGAATTTTGGATCTTTAGTTCGCTATCGCATACCTTTGGTTCCTTTTTTATTATCTTCCATGTTCATCATAAGGTATCTAGTACAGAAGGAGAAATTTGAGAATGACAATCCTGATATTAATTACGATGAATTAATCTTGCAACAAAGGAAATTGGAGGGATAGGAGACTTCCAAAATTCACTATTCATTGAAAGAATACCTGATTCAAATAATCATTTTATTTAGCTTTTTGCACGGATTAATATAAGAAAGGGAAGAGGTAAATTGGGGGTGGGCTCTTGTAAAACAAGGATAGATACCTTAATAATTTAGGGCTAGAAATTACCTTTCTAAATAGCGCCTCGGGCAACGACAGTTTGTCCAAAAACCACCTTTAGACGCCATTTTTCGTTTAATATCCTTCAAAATGGTTCGATTTAAGAGCATCTAATTTGAAAAATATAACATTCGACTTTTTGTGTTC